>DAHUZG010000410.1 GCA_027306715.1 Acidimicrobiaceae bacterium | reverse complement strand
GCGGACTCGAGGAGCGGCATCTCGGTCCGGCACGGGACGCACCCGGAGGCCCCGCAGTTGACGACCAGGTCGCGGCCGCGAAAGCTGGAGAGCGACAACCGGGCCGCCGGGTCGGCGAGCAGGGGCAGCTGGAAGCCCGGTACGCGCAGGCCGTCTTGACCTGTGAGGACGTCGTTGGCCGATCCCGGCGTCGCCAGCCCCTGCCAGATCCCGGCGGCGGCGACGGCGGCGAGCGTCGCGGCCGCGACGAGCCCTCGCCGGCGCAGACGGCGGCGGCGTGCCGGCGCGGCTCCGCCCGCGACGTCCCCGGGCGGCACCGGTGTGGGTGGGGATGCCGGAGCTGGTGGGGATGCCGGTGCCGCCGGGACAGTCACGTCGGACATCAGATCGGCGGCCAGCCGGAGCGGGCGAAGATCCGCTGCAGGGGCCGGATCCACGTCTCCCAGGTCCCGCTCACGAACATCACCCCGACCCCGACGAGAAGGGCGCCCCCGGCAAGCTCGATGTGGCGGCCGTGCCTGTGCAACCAGGCGAGCGACCTCCTGGCCCGCCCGATGCCGAGGGCGAGGCCGATGAAGGGAAGGCCGAGGCCGAGCGAGTAGAGCACGAGCAGCAGAGCGCCCCAGGCAACGGTGCGGGTCGCCGCGGCAGCGGTGAGGATCGTCGCGAGAACCGGCCCGATGCAGGGCGTCCAGCCGGTGGCAAAGGCGACGCCGACCCCGAAGGCCCCCGCCGGTCCCCGTGGCATCCTCGCGAGGTCGATCCGACGCTCGCGCAGCAGCAACGGGACGCGCACCAGCCCGGTCATCGAGAGCCCGAGGACGATGATCCCGACCCCCATCACCTTGGCGATCGTCGGGAGCGCCCCGACGACGTACGACCCGAAGAAGGCGGACAGCACTCCGAGCGCCGAGAAGACGAGCGTGAAGCCGGCGACGAAGGCGAGCGAGGCACGCAGCGTGATGCCTCGGGCCTCGCGGGCGCCGAGGCTCGAGGTGGGGAGGGCAGAGATGAACGAGAGGTACCCGGGCAGCAGCGGCAGGCAGCACGGGGAGCTGAACGAGACGGCTCCAGCGACCACCGCCACGAGCGGCAGCAGCCACGGGGACATCGACGCCGAAGTGTAGTTGGGGACGCGCGCCGCAGCAGCGGCGGGCCGGCGTCCGACGCCCTCACCGGCGTGACAGCGACGCTGTGGCGGGCTCGACACTCCTCTGGGCGGCTCCCCGAGGGGGGTCTGCCCGAGGGGGTCTGGTGGTCACTGGCGGTCGTCACGGACAACCGAAACTGGACCCTGACCTGGCTGATACATGCGAAGCGGTTGGAGGCGGCGAGCGGAATCGAACCGCTGTAGAGGGCTTTGCAGGCCCTTGCCTAAACCACTCGGCCACGCCGCCGTGCTCGCCACGCTGCTTTGCAGCGCCAGCGCCAGGGACGTCGACCGGCGCCGGCACCCGGGCGGCTCCACGACGTTAGTCGCTTGCCGGTGCAGCTCCTGACCCGGCGAGTGCCGGGACGGACCGGCGGTAGGGTGCGGGTAGCGCAAGGTGGCGCCGACGGATGGCGCCGGAATGGATCGGAGGTGGCGTCATGGCGGGCTCGGTCATCGTCTCGGGGGCTCGAACGCCGATCGGCAAGCTGTCGGGCATGCTCGGCGGGTTCAGCGCTGCGGAGCTCGGCGGCTTGGCCATCGCGGCCGCCCTGCGTCGAGCGGGGGTGGCTCCCGATGACGTCGACTACGTCGTCATGGGCCAGGTCGTCCAGGCAGGCGCAGGGCAGACGACGACCCGGAAGGCGGCGGCCGACGCCGGCATCCCGCTCACCGTCCCGTCGGCGACGATCAACAAGGTGTGCTTGTCGGGCCTGAACGCGATCCACCTGGCGGACTTGATGATCCGCTCCGGCGAGGCCGACGTCGTCGTCGCCGGCGGGATGGAGTCGATGACCCAGGCGCCGTATCTGCTTCCGGGCGCCCGCCAGGGACTGCGCCTCGGCGACGCGAAGGTCCTCGACGCGCTCTACAGCGATGCTCTCACCTCGAACCTCGACGGAGCCGGGATGGGGGAGAGCACCGATGGCTACACCGCCAAGGCCGGGATCTCCCGCCAGCGCCAGGACGAGCTCGCCGCCCGCTCGCACGAGCGGGCGGCAGCAGCGACGAAGGACGGCCGGCTGGCGGCGGAGATCGTCCCCGTCCAGGTGCCGCAGCGGCGCGGCGACCCCCTGGTCGTCGAGCAGGACGAAGGTATCCGGCCCGAGACGACGGTCGAGACTCTCGGCAAGCTGAAGCCGGTGTTCCGCGCCGACGGCACGATCACCGCCGGGAACGCCAGCCAGATCTCCGACGGCGCGGCTGCCGTCGTGGTCGCCTCGCCAGAGCGGGCGGGCGCTCTCGGGCTCGAACCGCTCGGTGAGATCGTCGGCTACGGCCAGGTCGCCGGTCCTGATACGTCGCTCTTGCTGCAGCCGTCGTCGGCGATCCGCGACGCGCTGCACCGCGGTGGTCTCGCGCTCGACATGATCGACCTTTTCGAGATCAACGAGGCCGTCGCCTCGGTCGCCGTGGCCTCGGTCGAGGATCTCGGCATCTCTCACGAGGTCGTCAACGTCAACGGCGGTGCCATCGCCCTCGGGCACCCGGTGGGGATGTCCGGCACGCGCCTTGTCGTCACCCTGCTCCACGAGCTGAGAAGGCGCGGCGGCGGGATCGGCGCGGCCGCGCTCTGCGGCGGCGGGGGCCAGGGCGACGCCATGCTGCTGCGCTCGCTGTCCTGAGCGGCCGCCGGCGCCGACCGCAGCCCCACAGCTCCCGTCCGCTCCCACCAGCGGCGTCGGCACGCGGTCCGGCGGGCAGCGCGAACGCGAAGGTGTCGGTCGAAGGTGTCGGTCAGGCGCCGACGGCGTGGAAGCCGCCGTCGACGTGGATCATCTCGCCGGTCGTCTTGCCGAGCCAGTCGGAGAGCAGCACGACGCTCGCCCGGGCGACGGCCTCGGTGTCGGCGTGCACGTCCCAGCCGAGCGGCGCGCGCTCGGCCCAGACCTGCTCGAAGCGCTCGAAGCCGGGGATCGACTTGGCGGCGACGGTCCGCAGCGGCCCCGCCGCCACGAGGTTGACACGCACGCCTCGCGGCCCGAGCTCACGGGCGAGATAGCGCGTCAGCGACTCGAGCGCGGCTTTGGCGACCCCCATCCAGTCATAGCTCGGCCAGGCGACGGTGGCGTCGAAGTCGAGCGCCACGACCGAGGCCGCGCCCGACCGTTCGAGCAGCGGCAGGAAGGCGGCGGTGAGGGTCTTGAGTGAGTAGGCCGAGACCTCCAGCGCCTGGGACACGTCTGTCCAGGGCGCTGCCAGGACGCCCTGACCGAGGCAGCTGGCGGGGGCGAAGCCTATGGCGTGCAAGAGCCCGTCGAGGCGCCCGAAGCGCTCGGCGACGACCGCGGCCGCCGCCTCGGCCTGCTCTGGCGAGGTGGCGTCGAGCGCGAGCACCTCGGTCGCCTTGGGTAGCTTGCGGCTGACCCGCTTGGTGAGTGAGAGGCCGCGGCCGAACCCGCTCAGCACCACCTCGGCACCCTCGAGCTGGGCTCGCCGGGCGACGGCAAAGGCGATCGAGTCCTCGGTGAGCACGCCGGTGACGAGCACCGCCTTGCCGGCGAGCAGGCCGGTACCGGTTCTCAGCATCGGCTCGCTCATTTCTCCACCCCTGTCGCCGGCTCTGCCCGTCCGGGCCTCAGGTCCTCGGCGATCTCGACACCGGCATGACGCAGCAGGAGCAAGGCCTCGCCGAGTCCCTCACCGTGGGTGAGCGCTAGCTTCGGATCGGTGCTGGCGTGCAGCGCCCGGACGCCCTCGGCGATGCGAGCCAACAGCTCGCCGGCGAGCTCCTCGGCGAGTCCCGCTCCGACGACCAGGGTCGTGGCCCGGGCGAGGTCCTTGCCCGAGCGAGCCTCGCCGATCGCCCATTCACACAGCTCGCGCAGCTGAGCCCGCTCGGCAGTCGTCTTCCAGTGCTCACCCGGACTGAGCGGATCGCTGGCGACGGCCTCACGTGCGGCGAACGACAGCGCGCTGAAACGCAGAACCTGCTCGGCATCGAGCGGCCCTGAGGACACCAGGCTCAAGGTGGCGAGACGGAGCGGGTCGCCCCAGGTCTGCAGCTGCGCTCCGCCCTCGTCGGCGTGGATCCAGCCGGCGAGGCCCGAAGGCTCGAGGGCGGTGACGAAGGGCTCGCTCACCAACCTCAGCGAGCACAGGTGCGCCAGCTGGCGCAGGTAGGCTTTGAGCGCGCCCTCGTCGAGAGTCCTGCCGTCACGAAGCTCGAGCAACAGGCGGTGCTGCTCGGCGTCGGGCGAGCAGTCCCGTATCCCGCCACTCCGGCGGATCACCCGGATAGCTGGTTGGTTCGGCACCGGCCGCAGGTTAGCCGTCGAGCGTCATCTGGCATCTCAGGTGATCCTGGACACTGTGGTATTCATGCAGACTGCAATCGGCGGCCGCCGCGGCGAGGAGAGCCTCGTCGGCGAGCGGGCGCCTCGTGGGAGTGTCCGGCTTCTCGATGGATGACGGTTTCGAGTCCGATCTCAGCCGTGGCGGCCAGCTCGCGGGCCGTCCGGATCCGATCGCGCCCGGATCGGGCTCCCCGGTGCGGATGAGCAAGCGGTCCCTCGTCCTTCTCGCCGAGGCGGTGAAGCGTTCGTTCGCGTCGGCAGTGGCCTCGGACCTGCTCGACGACAGCGGGCGCCCGCCGGGATTGTTGATCGGCTTGTTCCAGCGCCGCGCCTATTTCGACCTCGAGCGGATCCGCTACGGCGGGCTCGCAGCGGCAGGCGCGACGGTCGCCGTCGGCGTTGCCGAGGGGATGGTCGACGTCCCGCCCGGCGTGCACGGCCTCGACCTCTCCGGGCGGAGCGAGCTCGATCGAACCTGGGCGCTCGTCGCTGTCTGCGGCTCGCTCGGCGCGGCGATCGTCGGGGTCGACGAGGGTCGCCTGCTGCCGGGGGCGCCCTCGCTCGAGGCGGCGCGGACCTTCTCTGTCAGCTGGACCTTCCGCCGCCGCGAGGCCGTCGACGCCGCCCGCCAGCTGCTCGCCCCCCTGCGGGGCCGGCTGACACCTCGGGTGCTGGCGGCGGCGGAGGCGGCGCTTCGCCGTACCGAGTCGCTCCCCGTCGAGCGCGCCGAGGATGCGCTGGTGAGCGCGCTCGAGGTGATCGGCGCTGCGCTCGAGGTGCCGCGCCCGGCGCGGGGGTTCTTCGGAGGGCCCCGCCACGCCGCAGCCGAGCGGGATCTGCTCACCGGTGTCCACAACCGCCGGTTCCTCGAGCATTACCTGCAGACGCGGTCGAAGGACTCCGCCGCGCTCGTTCTGGCGATGCTGGTCGACCTCGACGACCTCGGCCAGATGAACGACAAGCTCGGCGAGGAGGCGGGCGACGCCGCGCTCGTCGCCGTCGCCGAGGCCTTGAAGGCCGAGTCCGGCGACGGTGACGTCGTCGTGCGCTACGGCGATGACGAGTTCCTCGTGCTCGCCCCGCTCCAGCAGGGTGCGAGCCCGCTGGCGATGGCCGAGCGCCTCGTCATGGCCGTGCGGGCGACCTGCCTGCCCCATCCCTTCGAGGACGAGCTGATCTCGGTCTCGATCGGGGCTTCTGTCGCCGATCCGGCGCACATTCCTTATGAGCGCCTCGCCGACGGTCTCCAGCTCGCCAAGCTGCTCGGTAAGAACGCCGCCCGCCTCGTCGAGTGAGTCGCCCGTAGGTCTCGGCGAGGGCGGCGGGGGTCAGCCGGCGACAGCTGCGAGCGAGCCTCCGTTGTCGTCCTCGATGGCCCGCCGCAGCGCGGCAAGCGAGTGCTCGCTCGAGCGGTGGGCGGCGATCGTCGTCGATCCGAGCAGCGCGCCGACCTGCTCGATCGTGAGGCCGGCGAGGAACTGGAGGGTGAGGACCGTGCGGTGCTGCTCGGGGAGGCGGCGAAGCGCGTGGCGCACCGCTTCGTCCGGCCGGCGTCCGACACCCTCGGCGGTGTCGAGCGGCAGGCCGAGGACGTGGGCGAGCGCGATGTAGGGCGCCCGCGAGGGGTCGATCGGGCCGCCGGAGCCGCAGGCGCCCTTCCGGGCGGCGCGGCTGCGCTCAGCGGCTGCGGAGAGGATCCTGTCAAGGCCGAGATCCTTCGACGTCTCGTGCTCGACGGTCGGATGCGGCTGGCTCGGCACGTCCCTGCGGCGAAGCGTACGGGGCATCCAGTCGATGCGCTGCAGCCCCTCCTCGATGGCGAGCCGGACGCGGGCGATGGCGAACTCTTCGAAGCGGCTCGGGTCCCCCGAGTCGGGAAAGCGGTCGACGGCGTCCTCGAGCCCGGCGACGGCTCGCGGCCCGAGCCCGGCCAGCGCCGGATCGGCGGCCGAGTCGCGAAGCACCGTCTCGAGCACCTCGGCTGTGAGGTACTGGTACGCCTCGAGCAACAGTTCCCGCTCGATGGGGTCGCGCTGCTCGCGGAAACGCCACCACTGGGCTCGCAGCTGTGCGCTATTCCAATCACGGGCATCGAGGCTCGCATCGCCGCCATCGGGAACCTCGCAGCTCATCGCCACAACCCCCTCGCCGTCACCGCTCCCGCCAAAGGCGTCGTCGCCGCCAGCCCCTGCTGGCACGGATGTGTCATATTGACCGGTACCGATGACTGCTCAGTCATGGCAACCGCTGCTGACACCTTCATGCCATGCCTGCATGACTGTGCCGATGCCTATTGCTCACGTGACTAACGATACTCCCGCTGCGCTGCGATCTCAACAAGTGTCCACATGTTGTCCACACCTTTTTACGCCTGCCGCGTAAGGCGACTGCGGGGGATGGACAGTGGGATGTCCAAGCGGCATGCTGATTGCGTGCATGGTGTGGATCCGGACGGGACGAGAGTCGTTACGACCTCCGTGCAGCGGTCTGGGCGTTCGGCGGTGTCTTGCGGCCTGACCCTCGCCCCGGTAGTCGAGGGGGCGCGGACGGGAGGCGCCGCCAAGCACGCTTTCCCGCGGATGGCGCTCGACGAGGCGGTCCGGCTGGCGGAGCTGTTCCGCCTCGACGTCATGGACCTCGTGAGCCTCGACTGCATCGACCGCACCGTGCGCATGGCGATGCGCCTGCTCGATGTCCCGCTCGCACTCGTCGGATTCGTCGACGCGACGCGGGAGTGGTGTCTGTCGCCTTCACCTGGCTTCCCGCTCGAGATCACCCGCGAGCTCTCCTTTGCCGCCCGGGTCGTCGAGAGCTGCGGCATCGTCTCGGTCGAAGAGGCCTCATCCGACCTCGGGCTGTATGCCCACCCACTCGTGTCGGGCCCGAACGGGGTCCGGTTCCTCGCCGGCTGCCCCGTCCGCTCGCCGTCGGGAGCAGCTGTCGGTGCGTTGTGCGTGATGGACAGGCAGAGTCGCCGGCTGAGCGACATCGACGCCGAGATGCTCGCCGGGCTGGCGGCAGCGGTCGGCGACGGCCTCGCGCCGCGCGTGCTGCGTTGCGTCGACGAGGGCACGGGGCTGCTGCTGCGTCCCGGCCTCGACGTCGTCGCCGACCACGTGATCGCCCGTGCGCGCCGTTACGGCGAGCCGGTCAGCCTCGTCGTGATCGACCTCGACGCCGCTGCCGGGGCGCCGGGACGGCTGGCGCCGGCCGCCGGCGAGCCGCTCGTGCGTGCAGTGGCGCACGTGCTGCGCACCAAGACGCGGGCTAGCGACGTCAGCGCTCACCTCCCCTGCGACGAGGTCGTCGTGCTGCTGCCCGGCACCGACGAGAGGCGGGCAGCGATGATCGCCCGGCGCGTCCGCCATGAGCTGTCGCGCCTCGCGGCTGAGGGATGCGTCCAGCCCTTCGCCGCCCGGCTGGCGACGGCGACGCTCGACCCCGCCGCCGAGGAGCTCAGCCTGGCGGCGCTGCTTCGTCGTGCCGAGCCGCTCATCGTCGACGACGTCATCGACGGGGGCGCCCGGGGCAGATCCCCTCGCAGGGCTGCGGGCGTCGGCCCTCGCAGCCCGCGCCGCTGACCGATCAGGACCTCGCCGTCAGCCGCTCGTAGAGCGAGGCGGTGAGCGGGTGGACGGCACGCAGCGGGTCCCCCTCGATCTCGAGGCGCAGCGCCAGCTGGCGGAGCGCCTCCTCGCCCCCGCCGCGGTCACCGGCAGCATCGGCCGACCGCATGAGGAGCCGGTGCAGCCGCTCGTCCCAGGGAGCGGCGCGCAACCCCTGGTGTGCCGCCCAGCTCGCTCCGTCGGGGTCGCCCGAGGTGAGCAGCTCCTCGCCGAGCCGGCGGGCGCAGGCGGCGACGGCGGCGACGACCTCTGACTCGAGGCCTTCGATGACTGTCCAGTGCCCCCGCCGGAGATCGGCGAACGGCCGCCCGCGCACGAGCGACAGCGCCCGGCGACGGTCTTCGGTGGCGTCCTCGACGGCGAGGGACTGGAAGCGCTCCCAGTCCGTCTTGACATCGACGAGGAGGTGCCGATCGCCTCGCCGGCGCAGGCGCGGCAGACCGTCGCTCGCCGCCCCGAGTGCTCGGCGCGCCTCGGAGAGACGGTTGGCGACCGTCTGCACCGGGACGCGTCGCTCGGGCCACACCGCCGTCGACCAGCTCTCGGTGGTCGCCCCTCCACGATGCAGCGCCAGGTAGGTGACGAGCTCGGTAAGGGTCGGCCGGCGATCGAAGGCGCCTTCGGCGCCGCAGACGACGACCGGTCCGAGCACGGCGATTTCGATCGGGCGACCTGCGGCCGGGGCCGATCGTGGGTCGGCGGCGTGGCTTCCGGCCGCCTGCAGGCGACGCGTCCCGGTGGCAGCCCAGCGGGCAGTCGCGGAAAGCCGTAGGCCGACGTCCGGCGACGAGCTCGGCGGTGCCGTTGATTGTGCCGGCACCGCTGCTCCGCCGGTGCCCCCGCCGCAGGCGGCGGTGCTCTGTCCGCTGCGGCTGCCGCCGGCTCCTTGTGCGTCGGCGCCGGCGCCGGTGCCGGTGAGGGTGCTGTCGGAGCTGGTCGAGAGGAGCGAGGTGGCTTCGCTGGCGGTGCCCCCGGCCCCCGAGTGGCAGGGGTCGCCCGGCGTCAACGAGCCGGGGGCGCGGTCGATGACGGCGGGGACGAGTGCGGTGACGCCCCCGCCCGGCGCCCCCCTGCACCCCGTCGCCGCGGCGAGCACGAGCCGGGCACGGTCGTCGAAGCCCGACAGCAGCAGCGCTGTCGTACGCTCCTTCTTGGCCAGTGCCAGCTCGGCGAGCGCCGCGAGCGCCACGTCGTCGGGCTCGGCCAGCGGGCCGACTCCGACCAGGGTGACGCGGGCGCAGTAGCGACGGCGACGATGCAGCGCCTCGGACAGGCTCGCCACGACGACGACTCCGGGGGCGTCCGGGGCGCCGGCTCCCCAGCCGACGAGGACCAGCTCCTCAGGAGGCGGCCAGCGCCGCTCGAGCACTCCCGCGAGCACGCTTCCGGTGACCCCTGCCGCCGATGCCGGCAGCGCAGCGACCGCGGTCACCCCTGCCGCGAGCAGGTCGACGACCGTGATCTGCCCGCCGACGCTGGAGAGGGCGGCAAAGCAACCGCTGTCCGGCGGGCGTGGGCCGGGGCTCACCGTCCCCGTGGTCAGCGTGGCGCCCGCCGGCGTCGCCAGGAGCTCGACGGCTCCGCCGCCAAGCACGACGACGGGGCGGCGGCTCGCGTCCGGCTCGGCCGCGAGCGCCTCCTCGCAGGCCCGGCGGATGACCGCCGCGAGAGGTGCGGTCGGGCGCACGGCCGCACCGGCACCACCCGCGCCGGCACCACCCGCACCGGCACCACCCGCACCGGCGTCGCGTCCCGGGACCCTCCCCGCTACGGACTCGATCACGGCGGCCTCCTCGACCCCGGGCGCCGCCCGGCGCGGCGCTCCTCAGGGTCGCAATGGCGCTGGCGGGACAAGCCGCGCGCGCGAGCAGCTCGGTCTCGTCCGGGAGGAGCGGCGGGGTGGCGCGATATACTCCAGGAGCGGTTCAGCGATCGAGCGGTCGGGGCGGAACGTGGGCTCGTGCCCACGTTCTCGTATTTTCGGCCCCTCTGACGGTGGGCTGACGGCAGGAAGAGCCCGCCGCGAGGCGGGCTCGGCGCGCGGGAAGGAGGTGCGGCGTGGATCTCGAGGCTCTGGTGGCGGTGCTCGAAGAGCGCTGTGCCGAGCTCGCCGTCGAGGTCTGTGACGCCGAGCTCCTGCGTGGTGGCGCGGGCGGGCGCGGCGCCTCGGTGCTGCGGGTGACCGTCGACGGCGAGAGCGGGCCGCTCGACCTCGATGCCGTCGCCGCCGCGAGTGCCCTTGTCTCGCAGGTCCTCGACGAGAACGAGGCGCTCGCTCCCGCCGGTCGCTACGACCTCGAGGTGACGAGCCCGGGTCTCGAGCGGCGGCTGCGCCGCCCGTCTCACTTCCGCCGGGCGACTGGCCGCCGCGTGGCCCTCACGGCCCGGCTGGATGCCGGCGGCGAACGGCGGGTCGAGGGCGACCTGCTCTCGACCGACGAGGAGGGGATCACGCTGGCCGTGGACGGTGGGAGCCGGCACCTCTCCTACGACGAGATCGAGCAGGCGCAGACGGTGTTCGACTGGCGGGCTGCGCTCGCCGGCGATCGGCGCAAGGAAGGGGCACACACGCTATGACAACGACGAACTTCGACTTCCTCGAGGCCCTCCAGCAGATCGCCCGTGACAAAGGGATCGCCGTCGACACCCTGCTCGAGGCGCTGGCGAACGCCCTCGTCGCCGCCTACAAGCGAATGCCCGGCGCGGCCGAGGAGGCCTTCGTCACGATCGATTCCGACTCCGGCGAGATCCGCGTCTACGGCCAGGAGCTCGACGAGGACGGCAACGTCGTGAGGGAGTGGGACGACACTCCGAGCGACTTCGGGCGAATCGCCGCGCAGGCGGCCAAGCAGGTCATCTTCCAGCGCATCCGCGAGGCCGAGCGCGACCTCAAGTACGAGGAGTACGCCGGACGCGAGGGCGACATCGTCACCGGGCTCATCCAGCAGAGCGACAACCGGTACACCTTGCTCGACCTCGGCAAGGTAGAGGCGCTGCTCCCCCAGGC
Organism: Acidimicrobiaceae bacterium; assembly: GCA_027306715.1. Lineage (GTDB taxonomy): Bacteria > Actinomycetota > Acidimicrobiia > Acidimicrobiales > Bog-793 > DAHUZG01. Next base: position 2,060 of record DAHUZG010000410.1, on the reverse strand, counting down.
CGAGCAGGTCCCCTACGAGCGCTACGACCACGGGGCGCGCCTCAAGGCCTACATCGTCGAGGTCCGCCGGACGACGAAGGGACCGCAGATCGTCGTCTCGCGCAGCCACCCCGGGCTGATCCGGAGGTTGTTCGAGCTCGAGGTGCCGGAGATCTCCAACGGGGTCGTCGAGATCAAGGCGTGCGCTCGCGAGCCGGGGCACCGCACGAAGATCGCCGTGTGGTCGAACGACGCCAACGTCGACCCCGTCGGCGCCTGCGTCGGAGCCCGCGGCGCCCGCGTGCGGATGGTGACCAACGAGCTTCGCGGGGAGAAGGTCGACATCGTGCCTTTCTCCGACGACCCGGCTGAGTTCGTCGCCCGAGCCCTCCAGCCGGCGCGGGTCAAAGAGGTGCGTCTCGACGAGGAGACCGGCACGGCCACCGTCGTCGTCCACGACTTCCAGCTCTCGTTGGCGATCGGCAAGGAGGGTCAGAACGCTCGCCTCGCCGCTCGCCTCACCGGCTGGAGGATCGACATCAAGAGTGAGTCCCAGCTCGCCCAGGAGGCGGCGATGGCGGCCGAGGACTGGGCCGAGGGTGAGTGGGTCGAGAGCGAGACCGGTGAGATGGTCTTCCAACCGGCCGGCGGGGGCGCGGCGATCTCGATGGCGGAGTGGGCGCAGGGCGCCGCCGACGGCGAGACCGGCGACACCGCCGGGAGCGACACCGCCGGGAGCGACACCGCGGGGGGCGGCGACGAGGTCGGTGACGGCGCCGCGGCCGAGGACCGCGTGGTGTCCGAGGCCGGGGCCGGCACCGGCGGAGAGGTCGGCGCGGTGGCAGCGGTCGGCGCGGCAGCGGGCGACGAGCACGCCGGCGAAAAAGCTGTGGGCGCTGCCGACCCGGGAGCGTGAGGGCGCCGGCGCGCCGGGCCCGCTCCGCACCTGCGTAGGCTGTCGCACGAAGCGGCATCCGGACGAGCTCGTGCGGGTGTCGCTCGGGCAGGACGGGTCTCTCGCCTCGGGGCGGGGGCTACCCGGCCGGGGCGCCTGGCTCTGTGCCGGTTCGCCGGCTTGCGTCGAACGCGCGCGACGACGGGGAGCGCTGGCACGGGCGCTTCGTGCTCCTGTCGCCGGAGAGGCGCTCGACGAGCTCGAGCGTAGGCTCGCGGGCAGCGGCTCCGGCTGAGCCCGGGGCGAGGCAGGAAGCAGGTCGGGCGGCGGAACGCTGCCCTGACTGGTGTGGGAGGATGGGTGTCCCTACCCGGCGGTCGGAACGGTGGCCGCCGGCGACGGTGTCGGCGCGGGACCTGAGCAAGGGGCTGAGCGAGCAGTTGGCGAAGAGGATCCGGTTGTACGAGCTCGCACGCGAGCTCGGCCTGACGAACAAAGAAGCGCTCGACCTGTGCGAGTCGCTCGGCATCGGGGTGCGGAGCCACTCCTCGTCGATCGAGGACGCGCAGGCCGATCGCGTCCGCCGCAAGGCTGAGCGCGAGGGCCTGGTCCGGGCGGTGCAGCCGCCCGAGCCTGAGGCCGCTTCCGCGGCGTCGTCAGGCGGCCGCGACCTTGAGGCCAGCGGCCGCCCCCGGGCTGCTGCTCTTTCTGAAGCTCCCGCCGAGCACGCTGGCGCAGCACCGGTGCCCTCGCCCGCCACCGCACCGAGCGACGGCGGCCTCGATGTCGCCGCCCCAGCGCCCGCCGCGGCTTTGAGTGGTGAGCAGCATCTCGTCCGGAGCCGTCCCGCCAGCGAGCTGTTCGACCCCGGTCGCATCGCCGCCGCCCGCCCGCCGGCACGCCCCACGGCGAGCACCCCACCCCCACCCCCGCCTCGCTCGCCGGCGCGACCGGTCGGCGCTCCGGGCACTCGCCCGGTCCCGTCGCCTGGCGGTCTCGCCCCGAGCCTTCCCCATGCCCCTCGCCGCGAGAGCCCGCCCCCGGGCGCCGGCGGGCGCCCGCGCCTCGATCCGGCAGCTCCTTCGAGCATGCCGGCGGCCCAGGCACCGGCTCCCGCGGGCGCACGGCCGGGCGCTGCGCCGCCAGCGGGAGCACAGCCGGAGGCCGCGCCGCCGGCCGGAGCTCC
>DAHUZG010000407.1 GCA_027306715.1 Acidimicrobiaceae bacterium | reverse complement strand
CGGGGTCACCCCCGTGCTCGCCGCAGACGCCGATCTCGAGGCCGGGACGTGCCGCCCGACCTTCGGTCACCGCCAGCTCGACGAGGCGGCCGACACCACGCTCGTCGATGGTCTCGAAGGGCGAGACGGCGAAGATGCCCCGTTCGAGGTAGCGGTGGAAGAACGACGCCTCGCAGTCGTCACGTGAGAAGCCCCACGTCGTCTGGGTGAGGTCGTTGGTGCCGAAGGAGAAGAAGTCAGCCGACTCGGCGATGTGGCCGGCGGTGAGGCATGCGCGAGGCAGCTCGATCATCGTCCCGATGAGATGGGTGAGCTCGACGCCCTGCTCCTTCTCGACGCTGGCCAGCACCGCCTCGGCCTCCTCACGCACGATCGCGACCTCGTTCGCCGAGTCGACGACGGGCACCATCACCTCGATGATGGGATGCCCACCGACGGTGATCCGCTGCGCCGCGGCCTCGGCGAGCGCCCGCACCTGCAAGGCGATCAGCCCGGGGATCATGATGCCGAGGCGCACGCCGCGAAGTCCGAGCATTGGGGTTCTGCTCGTGCAGGCGCCGCACGGCGACGAGCAGCCGCTCGTCGCCGGCGCTCTCGACATGCTGCAGGCGCGCCAGCGCGACACGCACGGACAGCTCGGTCAGGTCGGGGAGGAACTCGTGCAGTGGCGGGTCGATCAGCCGCACGGTGACGGGAAGGCCGTCCATCGCCTCGAGCATCTCGACGAAATCGCCGCGCTGCAGCGGGAGCAGCTGATCGAGCGCCTCTCGCTGGGCCTGTGGGCTGTCGGCGAGGATCAGCTGCTCGACCACCTTGCGCCGCTCGCCGAGGAACATGTGCTCGGTGCGACACAGCCCGATGCCCTCGGCGCCGAATCGCCGGGAGCGGGCGGCGTCGGCCGGGGTGTCGGCGTTGGCACGCACCGAGAGCCGCCGTCGCGAGTCGGCGTGGCGCACAAGGCGCTCGACCGCTTCCACGAGATCGTCCCGCTCGCTCTCCGGAAGGCTCCCTTCGAAGAACCGGACGACCGGCGAGGCGACGACAGGCACCGCGCCGAGGTAGACCGCGCCCGTCCCGCCGTCGATCGAGATGACCTCGCCTTCGGCGACCACTGCGCCACTCGGGAGGTGCAACGACCGCGTCTTTAGGTCGATGCTCAGGTCCTCGGCGGCGACGACGCAGGTCTTGCCCATGCCGCGGGCGACGACGGCCGCGTGGCTCGTCTTGCCGCCGCGGCTCGTGAGGATGCCCGCCGCGGCAACCATCCCCGCCAGGTCGTCGGGGTTGGTCTCTCTGCGCACGAGGATCACCTGATCCCCGTCGTCGGCGCGGCGCACAGCAGTCGCTGAGTCGAGCGCCACCTTGCCGACTGCGGCGCCGGGGCTGGCCGGCGTGCCGGTGGTGAGACGAACGGCATCGGCGGACCCGTCGAAGCTCGGGAACATCAAGGTCACAAGTCCGTGCCCGTCGACGCGCCCGAGCGCCTCGTCGAGGTTGATCGTCCCCTCGTCGACCAGCTGGCAGGCGATGCGGAAGGCCGCGGCCGGGGTGCGCTTGCCGATCCGGGTCTGGAGGATGAACAGCTTCGAGCGCTCGATGGTGAATTCGATGTCGCAGAGGTCGCGGTAGTGGGTCTCGAGAGTGCTCATCGCTTCGAGCAGGCCGGCGTACGCGGTCGGGTTGAGGTCCTCGAGGTCCTGCAGCTGCATCGTGTTGCGGATGCCGGCGACGACATCCTCCCCCTGGGCGTCCGGCAGGTAGTCGCCGTAGACGCCGCGACGGCCGGTGCTCGGGTCGCGGGTGAAGGCGACGCCGGTACCGGAGTCCATCCCGAGGTTGCCGTACACCATCGTGACGACGTTCACCGCCGTGCCGAGGTCGTCGGCGATGTGCTGGAGGCGGCGGTAGAGGCGGGCACGCTCGCCTTTCCAGGACCCGAAGACCGCGAGGATCGCTTCGCTCAGCTGGCGGCGGGGGTCGCTCGGGAACGGCCGTCCGGTCTCGGCGAGCACGATCGAGAGGAACTCTCTCGTCAAAGAGCTGAGGTCCTCGGCGTCGAGCTCGAGGTCGCTCGCCGCCGTGCGCCTCGACTTCAGCCTGTCGAGCGCCCCGGCGAAGAGCTGCGCCGACACCCCCAGCACGGTCGAGGCGAACATCGAGACGAATCGCCGGTAGGAGTCCCAGGCAAAGCGCTGCGACCCGGACTGCTTGGCGAGCCCGAGCACGGATCGATCGTTCAGCCCGAGGTCAAGGACGGTGTCCATCATGCCGGGCATGGAGAACCTGGCGCCGCTGCGCACCGAGACGAGCAGCGGGTCGTCGGGGTCCCCGAGCCGGCGGCCGGCGGCGGCCTCGAGGCGGCCCAGGTGCTCCTCGACCTCGGCTTCTAGACCGTCGGGAAGCGTGCCTCCGGCCAGGTAGTGGCGGCAGGCTTCGGTGGTGATCGTGAAACCGGGCGGTACCGGCAGGCCGAGCTTCGCCATCTCGGCGAGGTTGGCGCCCTTGCCACCGAGCAGGTCGTTCATCGCCATGCCGCCTTCGGAGAAGTCGTATACGTACTTGGCCATGTGCGCTGTGCTCGTAGTAGCGCTCGCCGCCACGAGATCCTCCTTGCCTCACATGGTGGCGGTGGTGCCGACGGGTGAGCTAGGGCCGAAGGACCCGAGCAGGCGGGCGCCGATCAGGTGACGTTCGGCCCTGTCGGGCGGGGCGCGGCTGGGTCAGGCTGGGACGGGTGTCAACGACCGGGCTGTCCGATTCGGCTCCCCATGAGCTGCCAGCAGCGCCGACGCGACCCGGCGCCGTCATCGTCGGTGTCGACGGTTCTCAGCACTCGAGAGCGGCCCTTTCCTGGGCCGCAGAGGAAGCACGGCTGCGCCGGACACGGCTCGAGGTCATCATGACCTGGCAGGAGCCGGTCGATCCCGATCTCGTCTGGCCATCGCCGGAACAGCTCGACTCCGACGCTCGTCGGGCGCTCGACGCGACCATCCGATCGGTCCTCGGTGACCGACCCTCTGTCGAGGTGCGCAGGACGACGGTCTGCGGGCCGGCGGCTCGCGTCCTTCGCGACCGCTCCGAGCACGCCGCGCTCGTCGTCGTGGGCAGTCGAAGGCACACAGGGCTGGCGCGCCTGCTGGTCGGCTCGGTGAGCGAATTCCTGGCAACACACGCTCGATGCCCGGTCGTCATCGTGCGCGCCGCACCGGACGAGGTCGAGACCGCCGCAGCCTCGACAGCCCGCCGGGCGAGCATGCAACCGGGGCCGGCCGCGCACCGGTTTCAGCTCGCCGGTCTCCGGGGTGCGATCTTCGACGTCGACGGCGTGCTCACCGACACCGCGAGCCTGCACCGACGCGCCTGGACCGAGACCTTCGACGACTTCTTCGACACGCTCGACCGGAGCGTCGAGCGCTTCAGCGAAAAGGACTACCTACGACTCGTCGACGGCCGGCTGCGCACCGACGGGGCGCGCGCTGTTCTCGAGGACCGCCGGATCACACTGCCCGACGGCTCGCCCGACGACGGTCCAAACGTCGCCAGCGTCGCCGGGATCGCGGCGCGAAAGGACGCTCGCTACCGGGACCTCCTGGCGTCGGGGGGTCCGTCGCCGTACCCGACGTCGCTGGCCTTTCTCCGCCGGCTGCGCGAAGCCGGGCTCGTGATCGCGATCGCGTCGGCGAGCCGGCACGCAAAAGAGGTGATCCGCCTCGTCGGGCTCGACGAGGCGGTCGACGCCGTCGTCGACGGCCACGCCGCGCAGGCGATGGGGCTCGCCGGCAAACCGGCTCCCGACACCTTCCTCGAAGCCGCGACGCGCCTCGGTGTCGCTCCGGAGAGCTGCGTCGTCATCGAGGACGCGCTGTCGGGTGTCGCCGCCGGCCTCGCAGCAGGGTGTCGGGTCATCGGCGTGGCGCACTCCGGCGACCT
>DAHUZG010000404.1 GCA_027306715.1 Acidimicrobiaceae bacterium | reverse complement strand
GGGGGCCGGGCCCCCCGCCGGCGCAGCGGCTGCGGCGCCACCTGCTTCCGGCGAGCTCGCCCGCTCGCTGTCGGCGGCTCGGGCCGCCCCCGACCCGTTCACGGCGGAGCCGGCCGATCCCGGCCTCGGCGAGCACCGCATCGGCCTCGAGCGCGGCGCCGGCCTCGGCGAGCGCGGCGCCAACCTCGCCCCCGGCGCCGTCGGCAGCGGGCCGGGCGGCGCCGCTGCCCGGCGGAGTCCCCTCGTGGCGATCGCCACCGGCACTGCCTTCGCTCTCGTCGCGCTGGGCTGCTTTCTCGCCGGGCCGCTCCCCTCGCTCGTGCTGATCGCCGTCCTTGTCACCCTCGCCTCAGGCGAGCTGCTCGGCGCTCTGCGCCGTGGCGGCTTCAGGCCGGCGGCGCTCGTCGCTCTCCCGGCGGCCCCGGCGCTGATGGTCGCCGCGTATCTTCGCGGCGTCGCCGCCCTGCCTCTCGTCGTGGCCGTGGCCGTCGGCGTCACGTGGTGCTCGGTCCTCGCCGAGCGCCGGCGCCGCGCGCCGGCCGCCGACCTCGGCGTGTCGCTTTTGGCGATCGTCTGGGTCGGCCTGCTGGCGGCGTTCGCCGGCGCCCTTCTCTCGCCGCAGGTCTTTGCTCACCGCCACGGCCTCGGGGTGCTCGTGGCGGCGGTGGTGCTCGCTGTCGGCAACGACGTCGGCGCCTACGCCACCGGCGCCCGTCTCGGGCGGCACCGGCTGGCGCCTTCGGTCAGCCCTGGGAAGAGCTGGGAGGGCCTCGCCGGGGGGACGGTGCTCACCGTCGTCCTCGGCGTCCTTGTGGCGGCGCGCATCCACCCGCTCGACATCGGGACCGCGCTCGTGCTCGCCGCGGCGGTCTGCGTGCTCGCCCCGCTCGGGGACCTGAGCGAGTCGCTCATCAAGCGCGACCTCGGCCTCAAGGACATGGGTGGCCTGCTTCCGGCCCACGGGGGTCTGCTCGACCGGGTCGACTCGCTGCTGTTCGTCCTCCCGGCGGCGTACTACCTCGCTGTCGGCTTCCACCTCCGGTGAGCGCGCTGCGCCAGAGGGGCGCCGGCCCTGTCGGGGTCAGCATCGTCGGCTCGACGGGCTCGATCGGCACCCAGGCGATCGAGGTCGTGCGCGCCGCCGGCGGGCAGTTCCGGGTGGTCGCCCTCGCAGCCGGCCGCTCGGTCGAGCTCCTCGCCGCCCAGGCAGCCGAGCTGCAGCCGGACCTCGTCGCCGTCGCCGACGCCGAGGCCGCCGTCGAGCTGAAGGGTCGGCTGCCCGCCGGCACCGAGCTTGCCATCGGGCCGCAGGCGCTGCTCGACGCCGCCGGGTGCGCAGAGATCGTGCTGAACGGCGTGGTCGGCTTCGCCGGGCTGCCGGTCACCGTCACCGCCCTTCGCGCCGGGCGCCGGCTGGCACTTGCCAACAAGGAGTCGCTGATCGCCGGCGCCCCTGTCGTCCAGGCGGCGAGAGCCACGCCGGGAGCCGAGATCGTCCCGGTCGACTCCGAGCACTGCGCCGTGCACCAGTGCCTCGCCCGCTCGCTCGGCAGCGACCCCGGTGCCGAGCCCGGGGCGGCGGGCAGCCCGCCGGCGGCGCACCGCTCCCTGCGCCGGATCGTGCTCACGGCGAGCGGCGGCCCGTTCCGGGGCCGGCGTGCGGCGGAGCTGGCCGGCGTCACCGTCGAGCAGGCGCTCGCCCACCCGACCTGGCAGATGGGCCCGAAGATCACCGTCGACTCGTCGACGCTGATGAACAAAGGACTCGAGGTGATCGAGGCCCACGAGCTGTTCGGGGTCGGCTACGACGCCATCGAGGTGGTCGTGCACCCGCAGTCGATCGTCCATTCGATGGTCGAGCTCTCCGACGGGGCGACCATCGCCCAGCTCTCGATGCCGGACATGCGCCTGCCGATCGGCTACGCCCTCGCGTATCCCGACCGGCTCGACCACCCGTTCGGCTCGCTCGACTGGTCGCAGGTCTCCCGCCTCGACTTCGAGCCCCCCGACCTCGACACCTTTCCCTGCCTGCGCCTTGCCTACCAAGCCGGCCGCGCCGGGGGCAGCGCGCCGGCCTGGTTGAACGCCGCCAACGAGGTCGCCGTCACCGCCTTTCTCGAGGGGCGGATCGCGTGGCCGGCGATCGCCGACGTCGTAGCCGCCACCCTCGACGGCTACGACGCCAGCGAGCTCGTCGAGATCGAGGACGTGCTCGCAGCAGACGCCGCCGCCCGGCGCATCGCCGCCGCCGCCGTGGCGAGGAGAGGCCGGTGACGAGCGGGCCGCCTGCCGGAGAGCTCGAGATCGGCGAGCTCTGCAGCGATCAGCCGGACACCGGCAAGAGCACGCCCACCCCGGGCAGCGGGGGGAGCGTGCCCCCCGAGGCCTCGCAAAAAGCGGCGCTGTGGCGCCTCGGTGCCGTGCTGGCCGCGGCGGTGATCGCTGCTGCGGTGCTTCACGGCTGGGCCGTGCTCGTCGTCGTCGTGGCGCTCGTGGCGATGGTGATGCTGCACGAGCTCGGCCACTTCGCCGCCGCCAAGTGGAGCGGGATGAAGGTGACCGAGTACTTCCTCGGCTTCGGGCCGCGGCTGTGGTCGATCCGGCGTGGCGAGACCGAGTACGGGGTGAAGGCGATCCCCGCCGGCGGCTACGTCCGCATCATCGGGATGACCTCGGCCGAGGAGGTGGCGCCCGAGGACGAGCCGCGCGCCTACCGCCAGGCGACCTTCCCGCGCCGCCTCGCCGTCGCCGTCGCCGGCTCGTTCATGCACTTCGTGATGGCGTTCGTGCTGCTCTGGGCGCTTTTCGCCTTCGCCGGCGTGCCGACCCTCGAGCTCGGCCGGACCGTCGGGGGGATCGTCTCGCTCGCCGGCGTCACGAGCCCCGCCCGTGTCGCCGGCCTCCGCTCCGGCGACACGATCGTCGCTGTCGACGGCCAGCCGATGCGCTCGGGCTCCTCGCTCGTCACCGCCATCGAGCACGATGCCAACAAGCGGATCACCCTCACTGTCCGCCGCCACGGCCACACCCTCGTCCTCCACGCCACCCCGCTCGACGGCCGGCACGTGCGGATAGCGGGGACCTCGAGCCCGGTGAAGAGCGGGCCCTCGCCCGTCGGCTTCCTCGGCATCGACTTGAGCACCGTCACCGTCGGCATCACCGTCAACCCGGCCGACGCCGTCGTGCGGGGCGCCCAGCTTCTCGGCACCGTCACGGCCCAGACCGGGCAAGGGATCGCCAAGGTCTTCTCGCTGCACGGCCTGTCGTCGTTCGTCCACGACGTCGCCACGGCGAACCAGCACCCCCAGCCGAGCGCCGCCGGTGGATCGGCTGGGTCCGGTTCGGCCGGCTCGACGGGCTCGAGCGGGCAGATCCTCTCGATCTACGGAGCCGGCCGGCTCGCCGTGCAGGCGGCCGAGCACGACATCAGCGAGCTGCTCTACCTGCTCGTCGCCATCAACGTCTTTGTCGGGATGGTCAACCTCTTCCCGATGCTGCCGCTCGACGGCGGTCACGTCGTGATCGCCGTCTACGAGCGGATCCGCTCGCGCCGGGGACGGCGCTACCACGCCAACGTCAACAAGCTGATGCCGATCGCCTACCTGTTCCTGGCGTTCATCGTCGTCATCGGGCTGAGCGCCCTGTACGCCAACATCTTGAACCCGCCGTCGCTCGGCGGCTGATCCGGGGCCGGTCCCGCCGTTCGCCGGCCCGCCGGCCGTAGGCTGGGGCCGGGCGTCGCCGCCACCGGTGGGGCAACCGCCGAGCGGGCGGGAGAGAGACCGGCGAGGTGCCGGAGAGACCGGCTTGGAGAGACCGGCGAGGCCGGCGAGAAGAGGAGACCACGATGGCACGGACCTTCGGTCCCGTCTCGCAGCGGCGCCAGACGCGCCAGATCCACGTCGGCCAGGTGGCGGTGGGCGGCGGCGCTCCGGTCAGCGTGCAGTCGATGACGACCACCAAGACCGCCGACGTCGAGGGCACCCTCGCCCAGATCTACGCCCTCGCCGGCGCCGGCGCCGACATCGTCCGCTGCACCTGCAACGAGGCCGAGGCCGCCGAGGGGCTCGCCCGGATCGTGCCGCGCTCGCCGGTGCCGATCATCGCCGACATCCATTTCCACGTCGAGATGGCGCTCGCCGCGCTCGACGCCGGCGTCAACGGTCTCCGCCTCAACCCCGGCAACCTGCGCAAGCCGGAGGAGATCAAGCTCGTCGCCTCGGAGTGCCGCGACCGCGGCGTGCCGGTGCGGATCGGGGTCAACGCCGGCTCGCTTCATCCCGAGATCTACAAGCGCTTCGGCGGCGCCACTCCCGAGGCCCTCGTCGAGTCGGCGCGGATGGAGCTCGCCTTCTTCGACGAGGTCGGCTTCGAGGACGTCAAGATCTCGGTCAAGGCGTCGAGCGTCCCGACGATGGTCGAGGCCTACCGGCTCGCTTCGGAGACCTTCGACCACCCCCTGCACCTCGGCGTGACCGAGGCCGGCCCCCCGCCCGCCGGCTTGATCAAGGGTACGGCCGGCATCGCCACCCTGCTCGCAGAGGGGATCGGCGACACCATCCGCTACTCGCTCACGGCCGACCCCGTCGAGGAGGCCCGCGCCGGCCGCCAGCTGCTCGAGGCGCTCGGCCTGCGCGAGCGCAAGGGGCTCGACCTCATCGCCTGCCCCTCGTGCGGGCGGGCGGAGATCGACGTCATCGGCGTCGCCAAGGCGGCCCAGGAGGCGCTCGAGGGGCGGAACATCCCGCTCCAGGTGGCGGTGATGGGTTGTGTCGTGAACGGGCCCGGCGAGGCTCGCGAGGCCGATCTCGGCATCGCCGCCGGACGTCACAAGGGCCACCTTTTCATCAAGCGCAAGATCATCCGCGTCGTCCAGGAGGACCAGATGGTCGAGGCCCTCGTCGCCGAGGCCGAGCGCATCGTCGCCGAGGGGATCGAAGCACGCCTTGCTCTGGCCGACGTCGGTGCCGCCGCCGAGGCGGAGGCCGACCGGCGTGCCCTGCTCGAGGCCAAGGGCGACGACGTCAACCGCTCCGAGGAGGTCGTCCAGCTCATCCGCAGGAAGCTGGCGCGCCAGCCCGGCGAGGCCGCTCCGGACGGGAAGAGCTGAGCCCGACGCCGCCGGCCGGGCCGCTCCGCCGCGGCCGGCCGTGCCGGTGACGGACCGCATTGCCGCGGGCATTGTCGGTGCACGGGCCGGAAGCCCTGTCGAGATCCGGGCGCCGCTGGCGCACGACCTCGACGCCTACGCCGGCTGCGTCGAAGCGGCCTTCGGGGTGCGGCTGTCGCCGGCCGAGCGGGAGGTGCTGCTCGGCGGTCTCGGGCCGGCCTGCCTCGCCGCCTTCAGCGACGATGAGCTCGTCGGCACCCTCGGCGCCTATGACGCCGAGCTGACTCTGCCAGGAGGCGTCCCGGCGCCCGTGCTCGCTCTCGACGACGTCGCCGTTCTGCCGACGCACCGCCGCCGCGGCGTGCTCAGCGCCCTCATCGCCGAGGCATTCGGGCGCTGGCGCGCCGGCGGCACCGCTTTGGTCGCCCTCACGGCGAGCGAGGGCGGCATCTACGGGCGCTTCGGCTTCGGCTCTGCCCGTTTCGCCGCCCGCTACCGGCTCGACCCGGCGCGTGCCAGGCTGAGCGACCGGGCTGGGCCACCCACCGGGGCCGTGCGCCTGCTGGCGGCGGAACAGGCGCTCGAGGCCTTCCCGCTCATCTACGACGAGGCGCGGCGGCTGTCGCCGGGCGATCTCAGCCGGCCGGCGGCGAGCTGGCCGGAGCTGCTCGGCACCGGCCGGCCATCGCCGCCGGGAGCCCCGTCGCCGCCGGGAGCCCCGGGCCTGCCGCTTCGCCTGCTCGCTGCCTACGAGCACGACGGGCGCCTCGACGGCTATGCCGTCTACGACCTGGTGCCGGCGACCACCGGGGCGCGACCG
>DAHUZG010000397.1 GCA_027306715.1 Acidimicrobiaceae bacterium | reverse complement strand
TGCAGGGCGATCCCCGCCCTCGCCGGCAGCGAGAGCGGCAACGAGAGCGCCGGCGTCCCCGCGAGGTTGTAAAGCCGCGTGAACGAGACGAGCTCGGCCGAGACGCGCTCGTCCGCCGCCTCCTCGAGCGCCGGCGCGAGGCGCGGCAGAGTCGGCGAGACGAGCACGTCGCAGGAGTCGAGCGCGGTGGCGAGCTGGCGGCGGATCTCGTCGGCCCCCCTGCGGGCGCGCGCGACGGCTCCGCTGTCGGAGGCAAGCTCGCGAGCGAGCTCGAGACGGCGGCGGACGTCGCCGCCGAACCGCGAGGGGTCGGCTCCGAAGGCGGCGCGGTGCACCGCCGCCGCCTCGGAGAACAGGATCAGCGTCGAGGCCTCGGCGACGAGATCGGCATCGGGCAGCGGCGGGCTCACCACCGCCACTCCGGCGGCGGTGAGCGCCTTGACCGCCGCGTCGACGGCCGCCCGCACCGGCGGCGAGGAACGGCGGAGGGCTTCCTCGTCGAGCCCGACCCTCGGCGGAAGCGCCGGCCGGCCGGCGTCGTGGCCGAGGGCGGCATGCGCCCGGCGGATCGGCTCGAGCGATCGGGCGAGCAGGCCGACGTGGTCGAGGGAGGGCGCCAGAGCCAGCACGCCAGCGACGGGGTACTCCCCGTATCCCGGCTTGAAGCCGACCACCCCGCAGCAGGCGGCGGGGACGCGCACCGAGCCGCCGGTGTCGGTGCCGACCGCTAGCGTGGCCGACCCGGTGGCGACGGCGAGCGCCGAGCCCGAGCTCGATCCTCCGGGGACAAGGCGGGCATCGAGCGGGTTCTGCGGCGACCCTTCGTAGCAGTTGACACCGGTGACCCCAAATGCGAGCTCGTGCAGCGCCGCCAGGCCGACGACCACGGCACCAAGGCGGCGCAACCCGGCGACGATCGCGGCGTCGCCGATCTCCGGCGCCGCTCCGGCGCGGCTCGCCGATCCGGCGCCGATCGGGTGCCCGCTGACGGCGACGAGGTCCTTCACCGCCAGCGTCGTCGCCTCGAGCGGGCGGGCGGCAGCGCCCGCCAGCAGGCGCTCGTCGGCGCGGCGCGCCTCGGTGAGCGCCTCCTCGGCAAGGACGGTGGTAAAGGCGCCGCCCTGGCGTACGGGCAGAGCATTCCCGAGGGCGCCGGCGACGACCTGCTCGACCCTTTCCGGCGCCCTCACCGCTTCGCCGTCACGCGTCGGCCGCTGCCGCTGTCCCGGCGGCTGCCGGCACACCCGCCTGCTCTCGCCCTCCCGCCGCGAGGGCGGCGTCGATCTCGCCGACGCGGCCGACCAACAGCTCGGCAAAGCGGCGGCGGTCGAGTCGCGTGCCGACGAGGGCGGGAACGCCGGGGCTCCCGGGGCGGGTGCTGACAAGAGTCGCCCCGCGGCTGGCGGAGCTGCCGGTGTCGACCTCGACGACGGCCTTTTCGAGCTCGATCGTGCCGGGGTCGACGAGGGCGAGCACGGCGAGCACGTCGTGAAGCGGGGCGAAGGCGCCGTCCCCGTAGGAAGCGGCGTGCTCCGAGCCGTAGTGGCGGACCATCGCCCCCAGCCGCTCGCCGATCCGGCCGCCTCCGGAGAGCTCGTGGAGCTCGCCGGCGGTGAGCAGCGCCTGGTGGGTGACGTCGAGCGGCAGCAACGTGAGCGGCACACCGGACCCGAGCACCCGCGCCGCCGCCTCGGGGTCCGCCCAGATGTTGAACTCCGCTGCCGCGCTGACGTTGCCCTCGAGCCGTGCCCCGCCCATGACGACAAGCCGCTCGAGCTTCCCGCAGACATCCGGGTGCATCGCGAGCGCCAGGGCCACGTTGGTCAGCGGGGCGATCGCCACGAGCGTGAGCGGCCCCTCGTCGGCGAGCCCGGCGATGAGCTCGACGGCGTGGCGGGCGACCGGCGAGCCCGCCGGCTCACCGGGGAGGGCGCCCCCGAGCCCGTCGGGTCCGTGCACCGAGCCGTGCCCGGGACGCCGCCAGCCGGCGAGAGCGCGATCGGCACCAGCGGCGACCGGCACCGCGCCCGCTCCGGCGAGCTCGAGCACCCTGAGGGCGTTCGAGGTCGTCTGCGAGAGGGCGGCGTTGCCGGCAACCGTGGTCAGCGCGGCGACCTCGAGCTCGGGGCTGGCGAGGGCGAGCAGGATCGCCGCCGCGTCGTCGACGCCGGGGTCGGTGTCTATGACGAGACGGGTTCGCCGCGCCGGGCGCGGCGACTCTCGAGCCGTCAACCGTTCAGGTACTTGTTGGTGAAGTACGTCGAGGCCGGCGCCACCGACTTGACGAGCTTGACGGCCTTCAGCGCGTTCGGCACCTTGCTCCACTCCGAAGCCGTCTGGCGCATCATCGTGCTCGGCGTGCCGAGGGCGGGGATCGTCTGCTCCCAGCCCACGAGGTTGTACTTCCAGGTGGAGCCGTTCTTCGGGTAGGCGGCGATGAAGTCCTTCGTCGCCTGCGCCGGGTGGGCGATCGACCAGGCGAAGGCCTGCCGGGTCGCGGTGAGGAAGGCGGCCGCCTCGGACCCGTGCTGGTTCAGCCAAGGGGCCATCGCGGTGAACACCCAGATCGGGATGTTCGGCGCCCCGAACTTCGTGCCGAGCAACGTCGTCGGCAGCTTTCCTGTCCCGTTCTCCACCTCGGCGACGGCGTAGTTCAAGGTGTTCGTGGAGAGGTCGATCTTGCCCGCCAGCATCGGGGCGATGTCGTCCGAGCCGAAGACCACCTCGTGCACCTGGCTGGCGGTGACGCCTGCGGCCTTCAGCAGGTAGGGAAGCATCGCCGTCGTCCAGGAGTCGGTGAAGATCCCGATCGACTTGCCCTTCAGGTCCTTCAGATTGATCCTCTTGCCGGGCGCCGCGACGAGCCCCCAGTCGTTCGACGTCGAGTAGTTGGCAATCGAGAGGACCGGGATGCCAGCGTTGCGGGCGAAGACCACGTCAGTCGTCGTGTCGAAGCCGATGTCGCCGCGCCCGGTGGCGATCATCTTCACCGTTGTGGCGTTGTCCGGCGGGATGACGATCGATACGTCGAGACCGGCCTTCTTGTAGAAGCCCATCTTCTGGCCGACGACGATCGGGACCGCCTCGAAGTCGATCCCCGGCCAGTCGTAGACGAGGCGGAGAGAGGTGAGGGCCGCGGCTCGATGCGACCCGTTGGCGCCCGCCTGTGCCCCGGTGGCGCCGGCCACGGCGGCGACCATCGTCGAAGCCAGTGCCGTGCCGAGGAGGGCCCTCTTGCCGAAGCGGCGCCGGCGGCCGGTCACCCCCTGCTCTCCGGCCGCCTGCTGTCCCTTGTCCTGGATCGCCGTCATGACGCTGCCTCCCTGTCCGTCGCGGCCGGGCTCACGCCCGCGCCACGCGCTGCTGTTGCTCTGAGATCTCGTCACCGCCGTGCCTGCGCCAGGTGGTCGCCGTCGGCCAGCGTCTGGCCACCGAGCGCGAGCGCCACGGGGTGGCGACAGACTCGACAGCCATCACGATGAGGAACGAGGCGGTTCGGGCGTTGGAGGAGAAGAA
>DAHUZG010000391.1 GCA_027306715.1 Acidimicrobiaceae bacterium | reverse complement strand
CGGTCGTCCGAACGACGGCGCGAGGTCCCCGGACGGGGCCGCAGGCCCCGCCGGCGGCGCGGCGCCCGCGGGCGGCGCCACCGAGACGGCCGAGCTCGCCGGGGCCGGCGTCGGCGGGAGCGACGAATGAAGATCGTCCTTCGTGCCGACGTGGCCCGCCTCGGCAAGCGCGGCGACATCCTCGATGTCGCCGATGGCTACGCCCGGAACCATCTCGTGCCCTCGGGTGCCGCCATTCCCGCCACGGCGGGCGTGAGTGCCCAGGCGGCTGCGATGCGGCGCTCGCGCGACCGCAGGGATGCCCGTGACCGCGAGGGCGCCGAGAGCGTCGCTCAGCGACTCGTGCCGGCAGTGGTCACCATCCCGGCCCGAGCGGGTCGGGAAGGTCGTCTCTTCGGCTCGATCACCCCGAGCGACGTGGTCGAAGCGGTGCAGCGCCAGACCGGGATCGAGCTCGACCGCCGTCGGATCCTCGACAGCGAGCCGATCAAGTCGCTCGGCACCCACGAGGTCGCTGTCAAGCTGCATGCAGATGTGGAGTTCAGGCTGACCGTCGAGGTCGTGCCGGCCTGAGCCTGGCGGCGCCGCGAGGCGCAGTTGCCGCCTGCTCGAGCACTCGTCCGGCTGGCGCTATCGGCCCCGGCGCATCGGGACGTCCCGGGCAGATCCGACGAGCTGGAACTGGCCGCTTCTGCCGGTCTGCGGCCTGGTGTGACACCCATGGTGTTCACTCACCACTGTGCACAGGCGCCCAGCAGCGAGGGACAGCTGCATCCCCCGGTTATCCCATCGCCGTGCACAGGATGTTGCCCGATACCCACAACAAGTTCTCCTACCGAGTCCCAGCCGCCGGGCGGCACGGTGTCTTCCCGATGCTGCAACCGCTTGACGAGACACGGCGCCGACCCCGGCCGGCCGCACCGAGCGGGGGCACACGCGTCCCCCCGCACAACCTCGAGGCAGAGGAGTCGCTGCTCGGGGCGATGCTGCTCTCTCGCGACGCGATCGCCGCCGCTCTCGAGTACTGCTCGGCCTCGGACTTCTACCGGCCCTCACACGCCCGGATCTTCGAGGCGATCTCCGTGCTGTCTGCACGTGGAGAGCCTGCCGACGCCGTCACGGTCGCCGAGCACCTCCGGCGGGCGGGCGCGCTCGAGGACGCCGGCGGTCCTGCGCTGCTCGTCTCGTTGCAGGCCAACACGCCAGCGGTCTCGAGCGCCGCCCGCTACGCCCGCATCGTCGAGGAGCACGCCCTGCTGCGACGCCTGATCGGCGTCTCGCAGGAGATCGCGGAGATCGGTTACAGCCTGCCCGACGACGTCACTGCGGCGGTCGACCAGGCGGAGACCCTTGTCTTCGAGGTCGCCCAGCGCCGCACCACCGACTCGATCGCAGCGTTGCAGGAGCTGCTGTCGAAGAGCCTCGACCGGCTCGAGGAGCTCGCCGGCCGCACCGAGTCGGTGACCGGCGTCGCGACCGGCTACAACGATCTCGACGAGCTGCTCGCGGGCCTGCAGCCTTCCAACCTCGTCGTAGTCGGCGCCCGTCCCTCGATGGGAAAGACCGCCTTTGCACTCGGGATGGCGGCGCATGCCGCGCTGAAGGGTGAGCCGGTGCTGTTCTTCTCGCTCGAGATGAGCCACCTCGAGATCGCCCAGCGGGTCCTCTCCGCCGAGGCTCGCGTCGACGCCGCCCGGATGCGGAACGGGCGCCTCCACGACAGTGACTTCACCAAGATCAGCCACGCCATCGGGCGGCTCGGCAACGCTCCGCTGTTCATCGACGACAATCCGAACATCACGGTGATGGACATCCGTGCCAAGGCGCGCCGGATGAAGAGCAGGAGCGGCCTCGGGCTCGTCGTCGTCGACTATCTGCAGCTGATGAGCGGGCGCCACAACGCCGAGAACCGCCAGGTCGAGATCTCCGAGATCTCACGCGGCTTGAAGATCCTCGCACGAGAGCTGGAGGTGCCCGTGGTGGCGCTCAGCCAGCTCTCGCGCAGCCTCGAGAGCCGCACCGACAAGCGCCCGATGCTCTCTGACCTGCGCGAGTGCTTGAGCGGCGAGACACGCATCGCGCGGGCGGACACGAACGAGGAGATGACGATCGCCGAGCTCGCTGCCGGCGGGGAGAAGGACATCCCCGTATGGTCGCTCGACGACCGCTGCCGGCTCGTACGATCGACGATGAGCGAGGCGTGGAGCACCGGCGTGAGGCCGGTCCTCGAGGTCGAGCTGGCCTCGGGACGACGGCTCGAAGCGACGGCGAACCATCCGCTTCTCACCCCCTACGGCTGGGCTCCGGTCGCCGACCTCGCCACCGGCACCCGGCTCGCTGTCGCGCGGCGGCCGCCGGCGCCTTTCCCGGAGGCGCCCCGCCGTGCCCCGCAGCTGGTTCGTGCCGGCTCAGGACCCATGAGTGGTCGCGGCTGGAGCGACGCCGCAGAGGTCACCGGTGCCCTCCCTCGGCCGGTCAGCCGAGCCGCCGCGGCCGACACCGCGAGGCTCACCTCGCCGGACATCTTCTTTGATCGCGTCGTCGCCATCCGGGCTGTCGGGCACGCCGAAGTTTTCGATGCTCACGTGCCCGGGCTCCACAGCTTTCTTGCCAACGGCGTCGTCTCCCACAACAGCGGGGCGATCGAACAGGACTCCGACGTGGTGATGTTCATCTACCGCGACGAGGTGTACAACCCCGACTCGACCGATCGCGGGTCGGCCGAGGTCATCGTCGCCAAGCACCGGAACGGGCCGACCGGCAACGTCCACCTCGCCTTCGTCGGCACCTACGCCCGCTTTGCCAACATGGCCCGGGTCTGACGAGCATCGGACCGGCCCCCCGGTCCGTCGGTGGATGCGATCTGTCCGCTCAGAGCTCGGTCAAGGTGGCGACCATCAGCGCCTTGATGGCGTGCATCCGATTCTCCGCCTGGTCGAAGACGATCGAGGCCGGCGACTCGAAGACCTCGTCGGTGATCTCGAGAGCGTCGAGACCGTAGCGGGCATGCAGCTCGCGACCGATGGCGGTGCCGCGATCGTGCATCGCCGGCTGGCAGTGGAGCACCTTCTCCGCCGGATTGCCCGTCGCTTCGAGCACGTCGGTCGTGACCTGGTAGGGCAGCAGCTGCTCGATGCGGCCCGCCCAGCGCTCGGGCGGCTCCCCCATCGACACCCAGACATCGGTGTAGACGAACTGCGCCCCGCGTGTCGCCGCGTCGACCCGTTCGGTGACGAGCACCCGGGCACCTGAGCGCTCGGCGAGGCGGGCGGCCAGCTCACGCACCGCAGGGTCCGGCCAGAGCGCCGACGGGCCGGCAAGGCGGACGTCCCAGCCGAGGAGAGAACCGGTGACGAGCAGCGAATTGGCGACGTTGTTGCGTGTATCGCCGAGGTAACAGATCGACACCTCGCTGACCGGTCGCTTGGTGTGGTCCGAGATCGTGAGGGCGTCGGCGAGCATCTGAGTCGGGTGCCAGGCATCGGTGAGGGCGTTCCACACCGGCACGCCGGCGTCGGCGGCGAGCGCCTCGACGGCGGCCTGCTCGGCACCTCGGTAGGCGATGCCGTCGTACATCCGCCCGAGGACCCTGGCGGTGTCCCGGAACGACTCCTTGTCGCCGAGCTGGGAGTCGCCTGGGCGGACGTAGCTGACGTGGGCGCCCTGATGGTAGGCGGCCACCTCGAACGCGGATCTCGTGCGTGTCGAGGTCTTCTCGAAAAGGAGAGCGACGGTGCGGCCCTCGAGGCGGCGGATCTCCCGGCCGGTCCTGCGCTCGGCGCGCAGCTGGGCGGCGAGCTCGACGATGCCGGTGAACTCCGCCGGGGAGAGGTCCGTCTCCTTGGTCAGGCTGCGTCCGAAGAGGTCCACGTCGCTCCTTGCTACCGGTCGCTCGTCGGCGCCCACCGGGAGCTCGCAGTAAGTCGCTCAGTCTCGCGCCTGCGGGACGCTACCCTCCGAGGCGCGCCGCGGCGAGCTCGGCGCGGCGCAGCGCCTCCCCTGTCGTGGCGGCGACGGCTGTGACGTGGCCGAGCTTGCGTCCGGGCCGAGGCACCTTGGCGTAAAGGTGCACAGCGGTACCGGGCACCGTCTCGGCCGCGGAGAGCAGCAGGGCCGGATCGACGGCGTCGTCACCGCCGAGCAGGTTGACCGTCGCCGCCGCCGGCACCACGAGAGCCGGGTCGCCGAGCGGCCAGTCGAGCACGGCGCGCAGGTGCTGGTGGAACTGCGAGGTGGTACAGGCTTCGATCGTCGCGTGCCCGGAATTGTGGGGCCTGAGAGCACACTCGTTGACAGCTAAGCGACCGCTCGTCTCGAGGAACAGCTCGACGGCGCAGATGCCGACAGCGCCGATCTCCTCGGCGACGGCGGTCCCGAGGGCGAGCGCTGCCGCGGTGACGTCGTCGGGAACGTCGGCCGGCATGACGAGTCGGGTGCAGATGCCGCCGGCCTGGAGCGTCTCGACGAGGGGGTAGGCGAGCGTCTCGCCCGCCGGCCGCCGGGCGACGATCACGGCCAGCTCCCGCTCGAGGCGCAGGTGCTCCTCGACGAGCCACAGCCGACCGGCACGCTCCGGATCGTCAAAGAACCAGTCGAGCTCCTCGTCCCCGGCCCGCACGAACACCCCGCGACCGTCGTACCCGCCCGTAGGCGCCTTGAGCACGAGCGGCCACCCCACCGAGGCGGCGAACGCACGCACCTCGGCGGCGCTGGCGGCACGCTCGAAGCGGGGGACCGGGAAGCCGGCGGCCGCGAGGGCGGAGCGGGCGAAGAGCTTGTCCTGGGCATAGACCAGTGCCTCGGGTCCGGGGCGAAGGCAGTGGCCGCGCCGTTGCAGCTCGCGCAGCTGGGCAGTAGGGACGAGCTCGTGGTCGAAGGTCGTCACAGCAGCACGGACGGCGAGCCGCTCGAGATCGGCGAGCGAGGACGCTGAGCCGAGCTCGTACGGCGCCCCGGCAGAAACGGCCGGCTCCGCGGGGTCGGTCGCCATGACGACGAGCTCGACGTCGAGGTCGATCGCCGCCTGGTGCGTCATCCGAGCCAGCTGGCCGGCACCCACCATCGCCACGCTGCGTGCACGCGTCGGGCTGGCGGAGTCGGCGCCCATCGGCCCAGCATGTCACGTCGGCGAACTACCACGCAGTGCGCTTGTCTCACCACCGAACGCGTGAAAAGTGATCACAAACACGCAAGCTTGTGCTCTCAATGTGTTTCATAGCGACCAATATGGCTCTGCCATATCCTGTGTCAGAGAGGCTAGGCTCCGCCAGGAGGTTGCGATGACGACGCTGTCGATGTCTGAGTTGAGGAAGCTTGCCGTGGCCGCCGATGTCCGTGACGGCGATCGCCTCCGGGCTGACCTCACCGACCTGCTCGCTCACCACGAGTTGCTCGACGTCCTCACTCGCGAGTACCTACGCGAGATCGTCGACGGCAGATACCGCCGCTTCGGTCCCGACGAGAAGGCGCTCGGCACGCCTTAGCGCTTAGCGGCGCTGCGCGGCGCGGCGCACGCTGCAGCGCGAGCAGTCGCTAACCCGGCGAGTCCACAGGCGAGTCCACAAAGGCTGGACCTCTCGGACCAGCCAAAAGCTCAGCTCACCGATCAGGTAGCAGCCAGAGCGCTCAGCAGGACGTTCTCGTAGTGAGCGATGCCCACGGAGCTGAGTGGCCCGGCGGCTCCTGCAGCGATCGAGACCCGTTCGGGGATGAGGCCCCATACCTCTTCGCCGGATGCCTCCCAAGCGGCCACGGTCTCATCGAGGTCCCGGGTACCCAGTCGCGCCGAGCAGACGACGATGCCGCGAGGCATCGACGCGGGCATCAAAGCCAAGGTGGCGAGCACTCGGCTCGTCTCGGTCCCGCCAGCGCGCGTCGGCACGACGACGACGTCGGCTGCTTCGAGCACGGCACGAACGATCTTCTCGTCCCCGGCGCCCGGCGGAGTGTCGACGATGACGAGGCGACGGCGCGCCTGCTCGAGCGCCCGCGTCACGAGGCGCGTGGTCGGCGCCTCGACGACCTCGACGTGCTCGATCGGCGCGCTCTCGAGCCACTCGGCGCTCGACGCCTGCGGATCGGCGTCGATCAAGGTGACCGGGCCGCGCCCGCTGCGCACTGCGGCCCCGCTCAGGTAGACCGCTGACGTCGACTTGCCGACTCCGCCCTTCAGGTTGGAGACGGCGACTACCACACGCTGTGCCACGACGCTCCTCCTCACCGCCCGATGCCCCCTCCCC
>DAHUZG010000378.1 GCA_027306715.1 Acidimicrobiaceae bacterium | reverse complement strand
CGATCTCGCCATGACCGCCATCGTCGCCCGCCGGGGCGCAGATGATGCACGCCGGCCGGCCGCTGGCACCTCGCCCGAGGCGCCGGCCGAGCGATCGGCCCCCCCTGCCGGCGCGGCGCAGCCTGCTCGGCGCCGCCGGCGCGGCGGGCTCGCCTGTGCCACGGCCTACCTGCTCGCCGCTTTGGCGATGTACTGGCCGGTGCAGCCGTTCTCGACGACCAAGCTGGTGAGCTGCGGCTGCTACGACGTCGCCGAGCAGGTCTGGTTCCTCGCCTGGACGCCGCACGCCATGCTGCACGGGCTCAACCCGTTCTTCACTCGAGAGCTCAACGTCCCCTTCGGGGCCAACCTGGCGGCGAACACGACGATGCCGCTCCTCGGGCTGCTCGCCTCTCCGCTCAGCCTGAGCCTCGGGCCCGTCGCCGCCTACAACGTGCTCATCCGCCTGGCGCTGTTCTCCTCGGCGCTGGCGATGTGTTTCGTGCTGCGCCACTACCGCTGCCGCTGGCCGGTCGCCTTCCTCGGCGGGCTCGTCTACGGCTTCTCGCCGTACATGCTCGCCCAGGGCAGCTTGCACCTCAACCTCTGCTTCGTGCCGCTCTTCCCCCTGCTCGTCGTCGCCGTCGACAACCTCGTGAGCGGCCGCCACAGCCGTCGCCGGGACGGGCTCGTGCTCGGAGGCCTTGCCACCGCCCAGTACTTCATCTCCTCTGAGCTGCTCGCCGACCTCGCCGTGCTCGTCCTTCTCGCCGTGGTCGTGCTGGCGCTGCGCTTCCCCCGCACGGCACGCCAGCGGGCGGGCGGCGTCGCCCTCGGGCTGTGCTGGGCGCTGCTGCCCTTCGTCGTCCTCGCCGGCTACCCGATCGTCTTCGGGCTCGTCGGGCCCGAGCACGTCGTCGGATCACTGTTCGCTCCCGCCAGCGTCGACATCTATCGCAACGACCTGCTCAGCCCCCTCGTGCCGACACCCGGGCAGCTGCTCTCGCCGCCCTCGCTGGCCGCGCTCGGCGCCGGCTTCGCCGGCGGCGGCGCCGAGAACGGAGGCTATCTCGGGCTGCCACTCGTCCTCGCCGCGATCGTGGCGGCCGGCCATGCAGCCGTCAGGCGCTCACCTCGACCGCTGCTCATCGCTGTGGCCGGCGCCGCCGCCTTCGTCCTCTCCCTTGGGCCGAGCCTCGACCTTCACGGCCACGCCACCACCCTCGCACTGCCCTTCCGCGTGCTGGCCGACCTGCCCGGGTTCGACTTCGCCGTCCCGGCGCGCTTCGCGCTGTTCGTCGCCCTGGCGGCGGTGATGGTGACGGCGCCCGCTGCCGACCGCCTCCTCGCTGCCGCCGTGGCGGTGGCCGATCGCCGGCACCGCCGCCAGGCCCTCGCCGGTGCCTGCCTGGCGGCGGCACTCGTCATCGCGCCGCTGCGGCCCGCCGCACCCGAGCGCTCGGAGAGCACCCAGGTTCCCGCCTACTTCAGCGGCCCGGGGGTGCGGGCGATCCCCGCCGGATCGGTCGTCCTCGCCTACCCCTACCCGCAGCTGCAACAGGACCAGGTCGAGCTCTGGCAGGCGCTCTCCGGCTTCCGTTTCCGGCTGATCGGCGGGTACGTGCTGACTCCTTACCTCTCAGCGACGAGCCCCGACGGCGGCTTCGCCGCCCGCACCCTTGATCCCTCGACGGTCCCCGAGGTGCTCTTCGAGTACGCCTTCGCCGGCCGCTCGGCGCCGTCCGAGGTGGGGATCGAGCCGTGGTCGGTCGGCCAGCTGCGCAGCTTCGTCGAGCGCTACGGCGTCGACGAGATCGTCGTCGCCCCGCTCGGCGCAGACCCCGGGTACGTCGAGCGCTTCGTCAGTGCCGCCCTCGGGAAGCGGCCGGTGCGCGCCGGCGGCGTCGAGGTGTTCTTCGCGGTGAGGCGCCCGCCCCGCTGAGAGCAGGATCAGATCCGGCCGTCGTCCACTGCC
>DAHUZG010000377.1 GCA_027306715.1 Acidimicrobiaceae bacterium | reverse complement strand
GTCATCTCGCGGTGCGCGACACCTTGCAGAGTGGCTACTACTTCTTCCAGAACGACGGCGAGTTCATCGTCTACCTGCTGGCGCCGCTCTACTGGCTCTTTCCTGACCACGTCCTTGGCTATCTCTGGCTGCAGGACCTGGCCATTGCCGGGGCATCGGCGCTCGTCGTCGGCTGGGTGACGGTGCTCGTACCCTGGCGAAGCGACGAGCCGCGGCTGCGCAGGTCAGCCGCGGCCCTGTGCTGGATCGTCGTGAGCGTCGTGCTTGTCTTCAATCCCTTCGTGTACTGGGTGGCGTCGTTCGACATCCACATGGAGCCGTTCGCCGTGCTCTTTGCGCTCCTCGCGCTTCGCAGCCTGATCGCCCGGCGGCGGCTCGCCTACCTCTGGCTGGCGCTCGGCCTGTGCTGTGGCGTCGCCTCGTCGCTGTTCATGCTCGGTGCCGCTCTCACCGCCGCGGTGGTGATCTGGTGGGGCGGGCGCGGCGGCGTGGAGGGGCCGCTCGGTGCCCTCTGGGCAGCCGGCGGCGGGCGGCGCGGGAGCGGGACGACGACGAGAGCCGGCTGGTCGGCCTTCGTTGGGCCGGCGGTCGTCGCCCTCGCCGCCATGGTGTGGATGCCGTTGCTCGGCTTGCTCAACGCCACCCAGGGATCGCCCGCGCAGGGCTACGCCTACCTCGTCAACCACTTCCCGCCGCTCGGCAAGCCGACCACCTTCCAAGTCGTGGCCGGCATCCTCGAGCACCCCTCCGAGGTGGCGAGCGTGCTGTCCACACACCTCTGGAACATCTGGGCGAACACGGCTCCTGATGGTCTGGTCGGCCTCCTCACGGTGCCGGGGTTCCTGCTCGCGGCGCCGACGCTGCTTGTCAACAACCTGCTCAAGACGCAGGGGTTCAGCTACCCGAGCTTCCAGAATTACGTCGCCTATGTCTTCGTGGCTCTCGGTTCGGCGCTCGTCCTCGGCTGGCTGCTCCGCCGGCGCCTGAGCTGGGTGCTCGGTGTGCTGCTCGCAGCGGCGATGCTCGCCAACGTCTTCGGCTGGTTCAGCACCTGGTTCGCGAACACCTCCTCACGCTGGGTGCAGGTCGACCCGACGGCCGCAGCGGTCGTGCGCCAGGTCGGGGCCGAGGCACCGGCCGCCGACGAGGTGGTCTCGTCGCAGGGCTTTGTCGGCTACCTCGCCGGCCGGCAGTGGGTGTACTCGCTCAACGGGCCGCTCACCGTGCCGATCCGCTCCCGCGTCGTCTGGTTCGTGATCTCCCCCTACCAGGGGATCGAGACCGCCAGCGAGGCCCAGACCTGGGAGGCGCTGTACGCGATCGAGCGCCTGCCCGCCATCCGGCAGGTGACGGCGGTCGACGGCATCTATGTCTACCGGTGGCAGCCGCCGCCCGGCGAGCGGGAGATCCGCCTGGCCGAGCCAGGAGCGCTCTTGCCGGCGTGGACCACCCCCGGACCGGTCGGCGTCGCGGTGACGAGCGGCTTGCCGCAGCACTGGTACCTCGCCGGCACGGGGGCGACAGGCACCCTGCTCGCCAACGACTACTACTTCGAGCCGGCCGGGCACTACGCCGTCCGGGTCTCGCTTCGCTCCAGCGTCCCGGTGACCGCCGAGGTGTGGAACATCGAGACGAGCAAGATGATCGCCGCCACCGTGGTGAAGCCATCACGGCGCCGCGTCGTCGTGACGATGCCGGTGACGACCACGACGGCGACGGCGTCGGCGACGGCGTCGCTCTCGCCGTCCTCCACCGGCTGGGGGCCGTTCCGGTTCACCGCGACGGGGGCCGCGGCACCGGGCCAGACCGTTCTCTCGGTCCTTCTGTGGGTGCCTCCGGCGGGAAGCGAGCACGTCTACTGGCTCTCGCTCGGCTCGGGCTAGCCCGGCGCGCCGTCGCCGGCGATCGCAGCCGGTCAGCTGCTCGGCGTGGGTGAGGCCGAAGGCTCGAGCTCGTAGATCAGCTGGTAGGCAAAGAGCTCCGGACGCAGCCGCACCAGGACGTCGTCGATGCGCTCGACGGCGCGCCACAGCCCGCGACGCCCGCTCGGCGGCGGGGATGGCGAGGTCGTCGCGCCTTGCCGGGAGCCGAGCACGTCGATCGGCAGGCCGGTCGCCTGGCGCCGGCGAACCACCAGGCCCTGGGACCGCGCGAGGCGCTCGAAGCTGCGCCGGGTGAAGAAGCGGACGTGGCCGCGATCAAGGATGCCGCGCTCGTCATAGTCGAAGCGCCCCGCGAGCGTGCGCGCTCTCGGGTACCAGTGGCCGAAGTTGGGCACGCTCACCAGCAGCCGACCGCCCGGCGCCAGCCGCCGGAGCCCGGCCTCGAGCAGCGACCCCGGCTGGCGGACGTGCTCGAGCACGTC
>DAHUZG010000360.1 GCA_027306715.1 Acidimicrobiaceae bacterium | reverse complement strand
CGGTGACGGTGGCCCCGGCGACGGGATCCCCGGCGTCGGTGACAAAGATCTTCAGCTGCTGGCCGAGCACCTTGCCCGTCTTGGACCTGATCGGCACGACCGCCGAGGTGAAGCCCATGATCCCGAGCACGTGGGTGAGCTCGAAGCCTTGCCCGCTGCTGTCGTTCATCCTGGCGAAGAGGTCAAGCGGGCCGCCGGCACCGTTGCCGAACAGCGGGCTGTCGCTGAGCTGGAGGTTGGCGGGGAGCGGCAGCGTCTGAACCGCCTCGAACCTCGTCACGGCGCCGTTGGAGCGCGTCGCGAACAGGTCGGTGCCCGATCCGGGGTACCACACGATCCACAACCTGCCGCCGGGTGCGGCGAACACGTTGCAGTAGTAGTACGAGGCGCCACGGGCGACGACGATGCTGCCACCCCCGTAGCGGTGCAGCGTCAGCACCTTCGCAGTGCCGTCGGCGGTCAGCACGTAGACGCCCCCGGCGCCGATGCGCGCCGTCGCCCCCGAGACTCCGGGATCGGTGTTGCCGCCCGTATCGAGCAGCACCGCCGGTCCGCGCTGTGGCAACACCTGCTGGACGTAGACACCGCCCTTGCCGTCGTTGGTGATGCCCGAGAAGACGACCGCTCCGGTCTTGGCGTCGGTCGCCAGCTGCGGGATCGACATGAAGTGATAGATCTGGGGATACTGGCCGTTGGCCGTGGCGTTGAGACCGACGTTGTAGGAGCCCGACCACGCGGTGACGAGCTGACCGTGGCTGACCGTGGCGGCGAGGTACGGCGACGCCTGGGCGATCTCGCCGCCCCAGACGTGGGACCCGTCGACCAGGAATCCACGCCCGCTCGCCGGCGCGCTCAAGATGTTGATGCCGCCCGGCGACTTGGGAGTCAACTGGCCGGCGACGAAGAGGCGAAGCGACCCGTCGGCCATCATGACGAGCGCGTTCCCGCCGCTGAGCGAGTTCCAGCCGGTTGCCACGGTCGTGTTGCCGAGGATCGAGCCGGTCGGGGAGACGAAGGTCTCGAAGATCTTCGTCGTCCCGTTCGAGACCGTCGAGCCACGGTTCCAGATCACGTGCAGGACGCCGTCGGCAATGCGGGCGAGACCGAGAGAGGCGCCGATCTGGGTCGCGCTGCTGTCGCCCCAGTTGACCCGGGCCCAGACGACCCTGGCCGGGGCGGCGACGCCAGCCGCCGGCGAGGTCGTGGCGGCGGGATCGGTCGCCGAGGCGGCGGCGGACAGCGCCGTCACGGCGAGCACCGAGCAGGCGACCGCCGCTGCGCCGGTCGCCCTGCCGGCCGCACGGCTTCCATGGGTGGCGCGCCCCGCGGGCGAGCCCGCCGGGCGCAGCATCTGCTCGCTGGCGCTTGAGGTCATCGGTTCTGCACCTTTCATGGTCGTGTGCTGCTCCGGTCGAGGACGTCGGTTGCTGCGCCGCGGTCGGGGCGCCGGGGCTCCGGTCCGCCAGGCGTCGCGGGAGCGGCGACCGGCTGGGTCAAGGACCGGGCCGGCTGGAAGCGGCCACGATCCGCTCGTAGGGGATGCCGGCGCGTTCTGCGGCCCGCCGCACCGCGTCGGCCGAGCCGGCGAAGCGGCACAGCAGGACCTCGTCCTCTCGCATCACGAGCGAGCCGATGTAGGAGACGTCCTCACCCTGCTCGGCCAGCTCGGCGGCGGCGGCCAGCGCCCGGCGGTCGACGGTGGCGACGTCGTCCTCGCCGAGGTCGGGCCAGAAGCACTCGGCGATGTGCTCGTTGGGAGGTCGGTGCCCCACGCCGGCGAAGCTAGGAGCGGAACCCACCGGGGCGATAGCGGGGTCGACCCTCGCGCCGAGGCACCCGCACCCTACGAGTTCGGGCCCGGCGACCTACTCCCCGTCGTCGCGCTGCTTGGTCGCCTGGAGCGCCGCGCCGAGCCCCGCCCGCGAGCTGACACCGAGCTTGCGGTAGACGCGGGTGAGGTTGGCCTCGACCGCTTTCAGGCTGAGCATCGCCTGCTGGGCGACGGCGCGGTTGGCGAGGCCGGCAGCCGCCAGTGCGGCGACGCGGGCCTCGGTGGCGGTCAAGCGGTCGGGATGGGCGCTCCGCACCCGCAGCGCGTCGAGCTCGGACGCCGCCCGCTGGGCGAAGCGCCGCGCGCCGAACCCTTCGAACAGCTCCAGCGCCTCGGCAAGCGTGGCGCCGGCGAGCGACCGCTGGCGCGCCCGGCGCTGCAGGCGCCCGAACGCGAGCAGCGTGCGCCCCCGGTCCAGTGGCATGTCGGTGAGCCGGTGTTGCGCCGAGGCGCGCTCGAGGGCGGCGAGCGCGCCGTCGAGGTCGCCACGGGCAGCCGCGAGCAGCCCGCGGCAGCGCCCGGCGACGGCGAGCACCCACGGCCGCTCGAGTGCTGTGCCCCGCTCCTCGAGCCAGCCGACGAGCGCCCCGGCGCGCTCG
>DAHUZG010000359.1 GCA_027306715.1 Acidimicrobiaceae bacterium | reverse complement strand
AGGTGACGTGCTCGGGCATGGCCATCTGTCACCTTCCATCCCAGTCAGTGCGACACCCGCCAAACGCAGGGGTCAGCTACTGCTACTGATGGAGCTTGACCGCAAGGCAGTGGCTTGAAACCACAAATGGTGCATCCATTCGCCACATAACGCGTCTGTGCCTGCTTCGGCGCTGGCGACAGCAGAGCCAAGTGCTCAAGATGCGGCAGCTTCGTGGTTTGGTAGGTGTGGCGCTGCCTTCGGAGCCGACTGCGAACTCAGCACCCGTCGCAGAAACCACCGTTATTGACCACACGGCACCGCCGTCCTGGAAGTGCCGCGTAATCCGTTCCACAAGCCGTGTCCGAAATCAACGTTTCATCCACCCGCTCACCCACCGTTTCTGACACGCTGGGGATAAACGATCTCCCCCGCTACGCCGGGGTCAGCACCGCCGACCAGGAGCCTCTCCAGGCGACGCCTGAAGGCTTGACCCACACCCCTCGGGCGGCACACGTCGAAGGTCGGCGCTTCGAAATTGGTCCGTCGCGAGCCGGTCCGTCTTGAGCCCCTTTCGCGGCTCTCAGCGGCGACGCTGCGCCCAGCGCGTCCCGAGGAAGCTGGCGACGTGATCGGCGAGCGTCCCGAGCTTGCGTCGCGTCCCAGAACGTCTCGGCGTCGAGGACCGGATCGGGCCTCCGGGCGGGACGACTGCTGTTGGACAGGGGGCGCGGGCAGCCCTTGGCCGAGGACGGCGATCAGGGACGCGAGGTGACGCGGAGTAGCGCGCCCCTTCCTCGAATCCGCACGAGCCGCCGGGCCACCAGGGCCGATCTGACGGACCTGCTTAGCCCCGAAGCGGAGGGCTCGTGGCTCTGACCTGCCCCTAGGGCATCAGTGGGGACAATTCCCATCCCACCACCATCCCAATTGTGACGGCAAACGGGGGGTAACAGGGGGGTGCAGCGGTCACTGCCGGGGTGATGCGTGAAAGCGATTGTCCCAGCTCAGAGGCCATATTCAGGGTGCCCCCGGCAGGATTCGAACCTGCGCACCCGGCTCCGGAGGCCGGTGCTCTATCCCCTGAGCTACGAGGGCGGGTCGGCCACCGAACGGCCGTTCGAGCCGGACCGGGTCTCTCCGGCCGGTCCCGCTGTCGATGCCCGGCGGAGCGATCGTAGTCGGTGCCGCCGCCGGCCGGGCCGGGTCGTCGCCGGCGCCGGTCCGTCGGCGGCCGACCCGCTGTCGGGCGCGGCCGCTGCCGACTACGCCGGGCGGAGGTGATGCTCGCGACGGTGGCGACCTGCGGTTGCGCACGTCACGCCGGTCGGTCATCCTCATGGGTCATGACGCTGCACGTCGAGGACGACCTTGCCACGGCACTCGCCGCCGCCCTCGCCGAGACCTACGGCGTGGAGGTGCCGGCGGAAAGCGTGCGTCTCGAGCGCCCGGCGCGCCAGGAGCACGGCGACCTTTCGACGAACCTCGCCCTCGTCGCCGCCGGGCGCGCCGGCGCTCCACCCCGCCAGGTCGCCGGGATGCTCGCCGAGCGAGTCGGCGCCGCCGGGATCGAGCACGTCGTGAAGGTCGAGGTCGCCGGCCCCGGCTTCGTCAACGTCCACCTGGCGGCGTCGTACCTGCACGAGTCGCTGCGCGACCTCGTCGCGGCGGGGGAAGACGGCTACGCCCGGCCTGATCTCGGTCACGGCGAGCGCGTGCAGGTCGAGTTCGTCTCGGCGAACCCGACGGGACCGTTGCACGTCGGCAACGGCTGGTTCGCCTCGTACGGGGACGCGCTCGCTCGGGTCCTCGACCGCGCCGGCTACGCGGTCAGCCGGGAGTACTACGTCAATGACACCGGCGGCCAGATCCGCAAGCTCGGTGAGAGCGTGCTCGCACGGCGCCGAGGCGAGGAGGCTCCTCTCGAGGGCTACCAGGGGGCCTATGTGGCCGAGCTCGCCGAGGGTTACGACGGTCCCGACGACGTCGCCGCCGCCGGCCGCTTCGCCGCCGGAGAGATCCTCGCCAACATCGGCGCCACGCTCGAGCGGCTCGGCATCGCATTCGACGAGTGGTACAGCCAGGCCTCGATCGAGGAGAGCGGCCAGGTCGCCGAGACGATCGAGCTACTGCGCCAGCGCGGCTACGTCGCCGAGCGCGACGGTGCCACCTGGCTGCTCTCGAGCGAGCTCGGAGACTCCCGTGACCGGGTCCTCGTGAAGGCCGACGGCGACCCCACCTATCTCGCCGGCGACCTCGCCTACCACCGCGACAAGTTCCTCGTCCGTCACTTCGACCGGGTGATCGACGTGCTCGGGGCCGACCACCACGGTCAGGTGGCGAGCCTGAAGGCAGGTATCGATGCGCTCGGCGTCGATTCTTCCCGGCTCGAGGTCGTGCTCGGTCAGCTGGTCTCGGTGGCGGGCCAGCGGATGTCGAAGCGGGCGGGGAACTTCGTCCGCCTCGACGAGCTCGTCGACTCGATCGGGCCCGATGCCACCCGGCTGCTCTCGCTGCTCTACTCGATCGACCAGGCGACGACGCTCGACCTCGACCTGGTCGAGCGCACCTCGGCGGAGAACCCGGTCTACTACGTGCAATACGCCTATGCCCGCATTGCCGGTATCGAGCGCGTCGCGGGCGAGCGCGGGGTCGAGCGCCGCCCGATCGACGAGGTCGACCTCTCACCGCTGGTCGATCCGCGCGAGCTCGATCTCCTTCGCTGCCTCGTCGATCTCGGGCCGGCGGTGCGCGAGGCGGCCGTCGAGCGTGCCCCGTACAAGGTGACGAACTGGGTGCGCCGGCTCGCCGGCGAATTCCACGGCTTTCACCACGACTGCCGGGTGCTCGGCGACGACGTCCCCGACGAGGTCACCCAGGCGCGGCTGTGGCTGGTCGAGGGCACCCGCGTGGCCCTTCGGATCGCCCTCTCGTTGCTCGGCATCACCGCGCCGGAGCGGATGTGAGCCAGCTCCGGCGCAGCGGGCCGAGCACCGCCGGCCGAGTCGCCGCCGGTGTGCCACCGAGCGGCGATCCCGCATCGAGCCGCGACCCCGCTTCAAGCGCGGCGCCGATCGCACCTCATCTTCTGCCTCTCACAGCGGCGGTCGGCGCCGACGGCCGCCTCTTGGTCGGCGGTGTCGACATCTGCCGGCTCGCCGACGAGCAGGGCACGCCCCTTTTCGTGTACGACGAGGAGCACCTGCGGGCACGCTGCCGGGAGGCGGTCGCTGCCTTCGGACCCGGTGTCGCGTACGGCGCCAAGGCGTTCCTCTGCAAGTCGATGGCGCGACTTGCCCGGGAGGAAGGGATGCTGCTCGACGTCGCCACCGGCGAGGAGCTCTCGATCGCGCTCGCCGCCGGAGCCAGCCCCTCGTCACTCGTGCTGCACGGCAACAACAAATCGGCCGAGGAGCTCGACACGGCATGCTCGCTCGGCGTGCACCGTGTCGTCGTCGACTCCTCCGACGAGCTCGACCGCCTCGTCGGCGCGCTCGCCGCCCGGCGCACGGGCCCCGGCGGCAGTGCCCCTGCTCCTCAGCAGGCGCTCGTGCGGGTGACGCCGGGCGTCGAGGCGCATACCCACGAGTTCGTCACGACCGGCAGAGAGGACAGCAAATTCGGCTTCTCGCTCGCCTCCGGAGCCGCCGATGCCGCGGTCGAGGCGATCGCCGCGGTCGACGGGCTCGAGCTCGTCGGCGCCCACGCCCACATCGGCTCGCAGATCTTCCGCCTCGATGCCTTCGTCCAAGAGATCGCCCTGCTCGTTCCGTTCGTCAAGCGTCATGGGCTGAGCGAGCTGTGCATCGGAGGCGGCCTCGGCGTCGCCTACCTGAACGGCGAGGCGGCACCCTCGATCCGTGAGTGGGCATCGGTGGTTCACGCCGCTTGCGCCAGCGCCGGGCTGGCGCAGCAGGTCCGTGTCACCGCCGAGCCGGGACGGGCGATCGTCGCCACCGCGGGCATCACGTGCTATCGCGTCGGCACGATCAAGCACCTCCCCGGTATCCGAACCTACGTCGCTGTCGACGGCGGGATGAGCGACAACCCCCGCCCGGTCCTCTACGGCAGCGGCTACGAGGCCTTCCTGCCGCGCGCCGCCTCCTCGCCACGGCCGCTCCCGGCGCGGGTCGTCGGCAAGCACTGCGAGTCCGGCGACGTCCTCGTCGAGAGCGCTCGGCTTCCCGCCGACCTCGCAGTCGGCGACGTCCTCGCCACCCCGGTGACGGGGGCGTACGGCTTCTCGATGGCCTCCAACTACAACCGCCTGCGGCGACCGGCGGTGGTGTTCGTCGGCGACGGGAAGGCGCGGGTGGTCGTGCGGCGCGAGCGGGTCGACGACCTCTTGCGCCTCGAGGACTGAGCCGTGCCACCGGCCCCCGGAGACCCCCGGAGCGCAGTGGACGGGTGCCGCCGACGGGAAGGGGCGGCTCAGCCGGGGGGCGCTACGGTGTGCCGGTGAGCGAGGCTGGCCCGACGGCAGGACAGCCCGCGCCGGTCCGTGTCGGGGTTCTCGGCTGCGGCAACGTCGGAGCGGCGCTGGTCGAGCTGATCGACGGTGACGCCGCCGGCATCGAGCTGCGGTCGGGCGTCCGGCTAGAGGTGGCGCGGGTCGCCGTGAGGAACCTCGCCAAGGCGCGCACCCCCTCGCTCGGGCCCGACCGGCTCACCCACGACGCCCACGAGGTCGCCACCGACCCGAGAATCGACATCGTCGTCGAGGCGATCGGCGGGATCGAGCCGGCGCGCTCGCTCATCCTCGACGCCTTGAAGTCGGGCAAGCACGTCGTCACGGCCAACAAGGAGCTGCTCGCGAATTTCGCCGGCGAGCTGCACGCCGTCGCCGCTGCGGCCGGCCGCGAGCTGCTCTACGAGGCGGCCGTCGGCGGCGCCATCCCGCTGCTCCGGACGCTTCGGGTCTCGCTCGCCGGCGAGCGGGTGCGCCGGGTCACCGGGATCGTCAACGGCACGACGAATTACGTCCTCACGCGGATGAGCGAGGACCACGTGAGCTACGCCGAGGCGCTGAAGGAGGCTCAGGGCCTCGGCTACGCCGAACGTGATCCGAGCGCCGACGTCGAGGGGTTCGACGCCTCGGCCAAAGCGGCGATCCTCGCCAGCCTCGCCTTCAACGGCGACGTCGTCGCCGGAGACGTCTACCGCGAGGGGATCGAGACGATCGACGTCGCCGACGTCGAGTTCGCGCACCGGCTCGGCTACGAGGTGAAGCTGCTCGCCGTCGCCGAACGGATCGAGTCGAGCCCCGAAGCAGCAGAGCCCGGCGCCGCGCCCCGAGAGCAGCCTGCGCGGCAGGTGGCGACCGTTCGAGACGCGGATCCCCTCGACGCCGGCCTCCCGGAGCCGATCGCGGTGCGCGTCCACCCGGCGATGGTGCCTCGCGACCATCCGCTCGCCGGCGTGCGCGGGCCGTTCAACGCCGTGTTCATCGAGGGCGAGTCGGCGGGCGAGCTGATGCTCTACGGGCGCGGCGCCGGCGGTCGGCCGACGGCGAGCGCCGTCCTCGGCGACGTCATCGACGCTGCCGTCCGCCTCGCCGGGCCGGCGCGGCCGGCTCCGCCCCGACACCGGCTCGTGGTGCGCCCGATCGACGAGCTCGAGACGCAGTACTACCTCTCGCTCGACGTGCTCGACCGCCCGGGCGTCCTCGCCCGCGTCGCCGGGGCCTTCGGCGAGCACCACGTCTCGATCCGCTCGATGGAGCAGATCGGGCTCGGCGACGAGGCCCGCCTTGTCTTCATCACCCATACCGCCCGCGAGGCCGATGTCCAGGCGACGCTCAGCGCGCTCGCCCGCGACGAAGCCGTCGAGCGCGTCGGCGGCGTGCTGCGGGTCATCGGCCGTGAGCGCTGAGGCGCCGGGCGAGCGCCTGCCGGCCTGGCGGGGGATCATCCGGCACTACGGGGCGTTCCTCCCGGTGAGCGAGGCGACACCGTTGGTCACCTTGAACGAGGGGAACACGCCCCTCATCGAGGCGCCGCGGCTGTCCGAGCGTGTCGGGGCCGAGGTCTTCCTCAAGGTCGAGGGAGCAAACCCGACCGGCTCGTTCAAAGATCGCGGGATGACCTTGGCGATCTCGAAGGCCGTCGAGGAAGGCGCCAAGGCGGTGGTCTGCGCGTCGACGGGCAACACCTCGGCCTCGGCCGCCGCCTACGCGGCGCGCGCCGGCCTGCGGTGCGCGGTGCTCATCCCCGACGGCTACATCGCCATCGGCAAGCTCGCCCAGGCGCTTGTTCACGGCGCTCAGGTTGTTCAGGTGAGGGGCAACTTCGACGAGGCGCTGCGGATCGTGCGTGACCTCGCCGACAAGGCCCCGGTCGTCGTCGTCAACTCCGTCAACCCGCACCGAATCGACGGCCAGAAGACGGGCGCCTTCGAGATCGTCGACGCGCTCGGCGACGCGCCCGAGGTGCACTGCATCCCCGTCGGCAACGCCGGCAACATCACCGCCTACTGGCGCGGATATTGCCAGTACCGGGAAGCGGGCCTGGCGACGCGCCTGCCGCGCATGCTCGGCTTCCAAGCTGCAGGTGCCGCGCCGATCGTCGAAGGCCGGGTCATCGACCGGCCCGAGACGGTGGCGACGGCGATCCGCATCGGCAACCCGGCGTCGTGGTACGGGGCGAGCGCGGCGGCGAGGGAGTCGGGCGGAGCGATCGCGGCGGTGAGCGACGAGGAGATCCTGGCCGCCTACCGCTTCCTCGCCGCCGAGGAGTCGGTATTCTGTGAGCCGGCGTCTGCTGCCTCGGTGGCGGGTCTGCTGTCTGTCGGAGTCCCAACAGGCTCCCAGGTGGTGTGCGTTCTCACCGGTCACGGCCTCAAGGATCCCGACGTGGCGATCAGCCAGGTGCAGGTGCCGGGAGCGGTCGAGGCGGCCTTCGAGCCGGTCCTCGACGCGCTCGGGCTCTGAGGACGGCCCTTTGAGGACGGCCCTTCGAGGACGGCCCTTCGAGGACGGCTGTGCGGCGCCGCCGCCTGCTGGCGCAGGGCTCGGGAGCCGGGTGCATGCGCCGGGTGAGCCGGGGGGAATGCGTTGGGCGGGAAGACTGTTGCTGCTCTTGGTACGAGCCGTTAGACTGGGCACATCGCCACTCGTGCTGCGCGGTCCAGCGGCACAGCCCGGAGCTCGTAAGTCGGGCTACTGGCGGTCCCGTCGCAGGTCGAACGCGGAGGTCGCATCTGCATCCCCGGCCCTCCACCGGGGGAGGCTGTGAGCCGGTAACACGGCTGACAGCGCGTTCCCGGTCCTCGAGGTGCCAGCGCCCCTAGTTCGCTCGGCGTGTGGGCAGCGGACAGGACCTCTTGTCGGCTCACGAGCAGACGGGCCGGCGGGCTCACGGCTCGGCCGTCCGGCGGATGTTCCGCGGGAAGGCTTCCCGGCCCTCCCTGCCGCGGTGACAGGCAGCATCAAGATCGATTCACAGAGAGAGCAGGAGTAACGATGGCTGCAGAGCAGCTCGAGCGTTCCATCCTCGAACGCAAGGAGCGCGACGAGCTCCACGCGATCGCATCGGCGATGTCGCTCAAGCCGACCGCCCGCTCGAAGAAGGCCGACATCATCGACCTCATCCTGCGTGCAACCGGCGTCGACGCCCCGGGAGGCGACGGCGGCGGCGCGGGCTCGAGCAACGGCTCGTCGCCCGACGGCGCTTCCGGCGACGTCGGCGTCGGCTTCGAAGACGGCCTCGAGGGTCCGGGTGTCGCCCCGCCGGCACGCAAGGTCCGCGTCCCCCGCACCTCCAAGCGCGCCGCCGCCACCCAGCCCGAGCTCGACCTCGGCGCGGGCGACTCAGAAGGGCTCGTGGCGGCGGCCGCCGACGGAATCGTCGTCGGCGCCCTTCCCGGCGCGGCGCCACAGCACGCCGACGGCATCGAGCAGGCCGAGGGCACGGTGCCTGAAGGCACCGGTGCTCCGTCGAACGGGGCCCGGACCGGCGAGCTCTCGAGGCCGCCTCGCCCGGCTGCAGCGGGGCGCCCGAACGGCCGCTCCAACGGGTCCCGGGGCGAGACCTCGACGGCGACCGGTCTCGCCAGGGGATCGAACGGCGCCGCCGCGCACGGCTCGGCGAGCAACGGCTCGGCCAGCAACGGCCCGGCCAGCAACGGCCCGATTGCGAACGGCGCCTTCGCCAACGGCGCCAGTGGCGAGCAGCCGGAGGGCGGCGTCGAGGGCGGCCCGCAGGCGATGGCCGAGGCCGCTCCCGCGGCCCAGCCTGGTACGGCCAGCGACCTCGGCAACCGCCGCGGCCGGCGGCGCCGGGGCCGCGATCGTGGCGAGCGGAGCGAGTCGACGGGCAGCCAGGAGGGGAGCTGGCAGGGCGAGCTCGTACCGGTACGCGGGCTGCTCGACCTGCGCGATGAGGGCTACGGCTTCCTCCGCACGAGCGGCTACCTTGCCAGCCAGCGCGACGTCTACGTCTCGGTCAGCCAAGCGCGTCGCTTCGCCCTGCGCAAGGGCGACGCCATCGAGGGCGCGTGCCGCCCGGCCGGGGCCAGTGAGAAGTACCCGGCGCTGATCCGCATCGACTCCATCGGAGGGATGCCGGCCGAGGAGGCACGGAACCGGCCCCGTTTCGAGGACCTCACCCCGCTGTTCCCCGACGAGCCTCTCCGCCTCGAGCTCCCCGGCGACTCGGCAAACCTCACCGCCCGGATCGTCGACCTCATCTCGCCGATCGGCAAGGGCCAGCGGGGAATGATCGTCTCGCCGTCCAAGGCCGGCAAGACGACGATCTTGAAGCAGATCGCCCACTCGATCGAGGCCAACAACCCCGACGTCCACCTCATCGTGCTGCTCGTCGACGAGCGGCCCGAGGAGGTCACCGACATGCGCCGCTCGGTGAAGGGCGAGGTCATCGCCTCGACCTTCGACCGTCCCGCCGACGAGCACACCGCGGTGGCGGAGCTCACCATCGAGAGAGCCAAGCGCCTCGTCGAGCTCGGCAAGGACGTCGTCATCATCCTCGACGGCATCACCCGCCTCGCCCGCGCCTACAACCTCTCCCAGCCGGCGACGGGCCGGATCATGTCCGGAGGCGTCGACTCAGGTGCGTTGTACCCGCCGAAGCGCTTCTATGGAGCGGCGCGCAACATCGAAGAGGGCGGCTCGCTCACGATCCTTGCCACGGCGCTCGTGGAGACCGGCTCGAAGATGGACGAGGTGATCTTCGAGGAGTTCAAGGGCACCGGCAACATGGAGCTGCGGCTTGACCGCAAGCTCGCCGAGCGCCGCCTCTACCCGGCGATCGACGTCAACGCCAGCTCGACTCGACACGAGGAGCTGCTCTTCGGGCGCTCGCAGCTGCAGCAGGTGTGGAAGCTGCGCCGGGTGCTGAACGCGCTCGCCAACGAGGGAAACGCAGCGGCCGGCCTGGAGCTGTTGATGGACAAGATCCGCACGACCAAGTCCAACGACGAGTTCCTCGCCGAGATCGCCAAGGCGCCCGTCCCGACGGCCTGATCGCCGCGCTGTCGAGCTTCCGACGCCGCCCCGTGGTGGGGCAGACTGGAGACATCATGAAGACCGACGTCCACCCGAACTACGTGACAGCGACGGTGAAGTGCTCGTGCGGCAACACCTTCACGACGCGCTCGACCAAGAACGAGCTGCACTCCGAGCTGTGCAACGAGTGCCACCCCTTCTACACCGGCAAGCAGAAGCTCGTCGACACCGGTGGCCGCGTCGAGCGCTTCGAGCGCCGCTACGGCAAGCGGCCGCAGCGGACACGCTGAGAACGCCGAGCCCGGGCGCCCCGACGCCCGACCAGGCGCCGGGGGCCGAGCCGTCGGCCCGCACGCCGGCGCCCGCCACGACGGGGGTGCCGGCGTGACCGCGTTCGAGCCCCGTCGGTTCGTCGCTCTCGAGCGCGAGTACGAGGACGTGCTCGCCGAGCTGAGCCAGCCCGACGTCGCCTCCGACCGCCGCCGATTCCTTCAGCTCTCGCGCCGCCACAAGGAGCTCGAACCGGTCGTGGCCTGCTGGCGCGCCCTCGAGTCCGCCGACGCCGACCTCCAGGCGGCGCGCGAGATGCTCGAGGACGCCCCAGCAGCCGAGCGCGAGCTCGGCCGCGGCGAGGTTGCCGCCGCCGAACGGCGCATCGAGGAGCTCGAGGTCGAGCTCCGGGCGCTCCTCCTGCCACGGGACCCGAACGACGGGCGCAACGTCATCGTCTCGGTGCGCGGCGCCGAGGGCGGGGAGGAAGCGAACCTTTTCGCCCGCGACCTGTTCGAGATGTACCGCCGCTACGCCGAGCACCGGCGCTGGAGGCTCGAGGTGCTCGCCGAGCGCGCCTCTGACCTCGGCGGGATCGACGAGGCGACCTTCCTCGAGACAGGCCGAGACGCTTGGCAGCGGCTCAAGCACGAGGGTGGGCCGCACCGCGTCCAGCGGGTGCCGGCGACCGAGTCACAGGGTCGTGTCCACACCTCGTCGGCGACGGTGACGGTGCTGCCCGAGGCCGACGAGGTCGAGGTCGACATCGACCCGAACGACCTGAAGATCGACGTCTACCGCTCGACCGGCCCGGGCGGCCAGTCGGTCAACACGACGGACTCCGCGGTCCGCATCACGCACCTGCCGACCGGCGTCGTCGTCTCGATGCAGGACGAGAAGAGCCAGATCCAGAACCGCGCCAAGGCGATGCAGGTGCTGAGGGCACGGCTGCTCAAGCTCGAGCAGGAGCGCCAGGCAGCCGAGCACTCACAAGCGGCGCGCGAGCAGGTCGGCTCCGGCGGCCGCTCGGAGAAGATCCGCACGTACAATTTCAAGGAGAACCGGGTCACCGACCATCGCATCGGGCTCACCTTGCACAAGCTCGACCGCGTGCTCCAGGGAGACCTCGACGAGCTCGTCGACGCGCTGCTCGCCGACGAGCGCCGGCGTCAGCTCGGCGAGCGTTGAGCTGGGGCCTGCTCCTCGCCGGCGCCCGCCGGGAGCTCGGCAGCGACAGCGAGGCTCGCTGGCTGCTCGAGGAGGTGGCGGGGTCGAGCTGGTCGCGCCTGCGCAGCCGGCTCGAGGAGCTCGCACCGGCGGAGGCCGCCACCCGCCTCGACCGGCTCGTCGCTCGGCGCCGGTCCGGCGAGCCGCTCCAGCACGTGCTCGGGCATTGGAGCTTCCGTACCCTCGAGCTGGTCGTCGACGGGCGGGCGCTCGTCCCGCGGCCGGAGACCGAGCTCGTCGTCGAGCACGCCCTAGCGGCGCTCGACGACGCGCCGCCGCCGGAGGCTTCACCGTCGCCGCCGCCGGAGGCTTCACCGCAGCCGCCGCCGGTTCCGCAGCCGGTTCCGGTGCGGCAGCCGGTGCGGCGGCGCGCCGCCGACCTCGGCACCGGCGGCGGGGCCATCGCCTGTTCGCTCGTCTCTGAGCGCGCCGAGGTCGAGGTCGTGGCCACGGATCGCTCGTCACGGGCGCTCGAGCTGGCAGCCGAGAACGTCGCCCGCCTGCCCCCGCCGGCAGCGGCGCGGGTGCGCCTCTCGTCCGGCGACTGGTACGAGGCGCTCGAAGCCGAACTGCCGGCGAGCTTCGACCTGGTCGTCGCCAACCCGCCCTATCTCGCTGCAGCGGAGTGGCCGGAGCTCGAGCCCGTGGTGCGCGAGCACGATCCGTACGAGGCCCTCGTCGCCGGCCCGACCGGTCTCGAGGCGATCGCCGCCATCGTGCGCGGCGCTCCTCGGGTGCTGGCGCCGGGCGGGGCGCTCGTGCTCGAGCTGGCCCCGCATCAGGCCGACGGGGCTCTGGCGCTGGCCTCCTCGGCCGGCGCCACCGAGGCCCGTATCGCCCGGGACCTTGCGGGGCGACCGCGTGTGCTCGTCGCACGATGGCTCGCCCCGGTGGTCGCACGAGGGGTCCGCCATTCCGAACCTCAGAGCGGGACGCAGCTGCATGGCGGGAGGTGAGTGGCGCCGCGAGATGGCTGTCGCCGCCGCCGGCGGGTCAGCCGGCGCTGCTGGCGCGCCGGAAGGCGCTGGCGGCCCCCCCGCTGGCGGCCCCCCCGCTGGCGCAGCTGGACCGGCTGACTCCACGGCCTCGATCCGCCACATCGCGGCTGCTGTCGCTCGCGGCGAGGTTGTGGCGGTTCCGACGGACACCGTCTACGGGCTCGCCGTCGACCCCCGCAGCGCTGCTGCGAGCGAGGTGCTGTTCGCGCTGAAGGGGCGCCCCGCGTCGCTCGCCCTCCCGGTGCTCGTGGCCGAGCCGTCCGAGGCCCTCCTCCTCGCCGCCCCGACGACGCGTGAGGCGCTCGGGCTCCTGGCCCAGGCTTTCTGGCCCGGCCCGCTGACCGTCGTCGTGCGCGCCTCCGCCGGCCTCGGCTACGTGCTCGGCGGCGACGGGGCGACGGTGGGACTGCGCTGTCCCGACCACGCGCTGCTGCGGCGGCTCCTCGGTGTGACCGGGCCGCTGGCGGTGACGAGCGCCCACCGCCACGGCGAGCCACCGTGCACGTCGGCGGCCGCGGTCGCCGAGGTGTTCGCCGACGCGGGCGTGAGGGTGCTCGACGGCGGCGCCTGCGAGAGCGACCCCTCGAGCGTCGTCTCCCTCGTCGCCGACCCCCCCTGCCTGCTCAGGCGGGGCTCGATCGCGGCCGGGGAGCTCGCCACCGTCCTCGGGGTCGAGGTTGCCGACCTTTCGGCTCGGTAGTCGCCCGCGGCCCGCCCGGCCCCAGGTCGCCCGTCCCGGTCGCCGGCCGGCTCGGCGCTGCGACGGTTCCCAGCGGAACCGGCCCAAGGCGACGGCGATGCCAGCGATGGCCCAGATCGCCATGACGGCGATGTCGTGCCCTGCCCACGGCGAGCGCCCCGAAGCGGGTCGAAGGGGGCGAAGGTGGCAAGGATGAGATGACGTACCGGGAACCAGCTCGACACCCGCGCCTCCTGGCAGGTCGGCCTCCCCTCGGAGCGCCGCCGCCGGTCTCCGGGCGGCGACCGGCAGTAGCATCGAGAGCCGTGCCCCGTCTCTCCTCAGACCCCGAGGTCGCCGCCATCCTCGAGCGCGAGCTCGAGCGCCAGCGGACGACGATCCAGCTCATCGCCTCGGAGAACTTCACCTCCCGCCCCGTGCTCGCCGCCACGGCGTCGGTGCTGACGAACAAGTACTCCGAGGGCTACCCGGGTCGGCGCTACTACGGTGGCAACGCCTACGCCGACGAGATCGAGGACCTCGCCCGCCGGCGCGCCTGCGCCCTCTTCGGCGCCGAGCACGCCAACGTCCAGCCCCATGCCGGGGCCTCGGCGAACCTCGCCGCCTACCTCGCTCTTGTCGAGCCGGGCGAGACGATCCTCGCCATGCGTCTCGACCAGGGGGGACACCTCACCCACGGCTCGCCTGTCAGCATCACCGGCAAGACGTGGCGCTTCGTCTCCTACGGCGTGACGCCGGCCACCGACGACGGATCGGGGGAGCGGATCGACCTCGACCAGGTGCGCGACCTCGCTCTCGAGACGCGCCCGAAGCTGATCGTCGCCGGCACGACCGCCTACGCCCGGGTCATCGACCCGCTGCCGTTCCGCCAGATCGCCGACGAGGTCGGGGCGCTGTTCCTCTTCGACGCCGCCCATCCCGCCGGACTGATCGCCGGGGGGGCCCACCCGAGCCCGGTCGGCATCGCCGACGTCGTCACCTTCACCACCCACAAGACCCTGCGCGGCCCCCGCGGCGGCGCCGTGCTGTGCGGCGCCGAGCTCGCCCGTGCCGTCGACGCCGCCGTCTTCCCGGGCCTTCAGGGCGGCCCGCTCGATCACGTCGTCGCTGCCAAGGCGGTTGCCTTCGCCGAGGCCGCACGGCCGGAGTTCCGCCAGTACGCCGCTGACGTGGTCGCCAACGCCAACGCGCTCGCCGCCGTCATCGCCGAGGAAGGCCTGCGACTCGTCTCGGGGGGCACCGACAACCACCAGGTGCTCGTCGACCTGCGCAGCTTCGATCCCGAGCTCACCGGCAAGGAGGCCCAGGAGGTGCTCGACCGGGCCGGTATCACCTGCAACAAGAACCAGATCCCCGACGACCCACGCTCGCCGTTCGTGACAAGTGGTCTCCGCCTCGGCTCCGCCGCCGAGACCACGGCCGGGATGGGGCCGACGGAGATGGCCGAGATCGGCCGTCTCCTCGCCAGCGTGCTCCGTGAGCGCCGGGACGAGCACGCCGTCGCCGCGGCGCGCGAAGAGGTCCGGGCACTCTGCAAGGCCTTCGACCCCTACCCTCCCGACGCCGGCCGGTGAGCGAGCCTCCGGTGAGCGAGCCTCCGGTGAGCGAGCGGCCGGTGAGCGAGCCGCCGGTGCGATCCTTCGGACGCGGGGAACCGAGGCCGTAGGTGTCCCGTTACGGCGACTTCCTCCTCGTGTTCGGGGTGGCCGTCGTCGCGACGTTCTTGGCCTGCTTCCCGGCGCGCCGGGTGGCGGCGCGCTTCGGGGTCGTCGCCCAGCCCGGCGAGACCCACGTCCACGAGAAGGCGACCCCGACCATCGGCGGCGGGGCGATGCTGCTCGCCTTCGCGGCGACGATGCTCCTCGCCTCGCGGCTGCCGGGACTGCACACGATCTTCCTCGGCTCCTCCGAGCCGCTCGGCGTCGTCCTTGCCGGCGTGGTGATCTACGCCGTCGGCCTGCTCGACGACCTGCGCGACATCTCGGCCCCGGCCAAGGTCGCCGGCCAGGTGATCGCGGCGATGGTGCTCGTCTTCCTCGGCGTGACGATGTGGTACTTCAAGATCCCCTTCGACTCGAGCATCATCAACCTCTCCTCCTCGATGCTCCCGCTCGTCACCGCTCTCTGGGTGGTCGGGATGGCCAACGCCGTCAACCTCATCGACGG
Organism: Acidimicrobiaceae bacterium; assembly: GCA_027306715.1. Lineage (GTDB taxonomy): Bacteria > Actinomycetota > Acidimicrobiia > Acidimicrobiales > Bog-793 > DAHUZG01. The sequence continues at coordinate 7,463 of DAHUZG010000359.1, read as the reverse complement.
GCTCGACGGTCTCGCTGCGGGCATCGTCGCCATCGCTTCTGCCTCGCTGTGCATCTACGGGCTGCACCTCGTCTCGCTCGGCTACCTCTCAGCCGGCCCGAACGAGCTCGGCCCGCTCGTGGCCGCGATCACCTGTGGGGTGTGCATCGGCTTCCTCCCGCACAACTTCCACCCCGCCCGTGCCTTCATGGGCGACGGCGGCTCGATGCTGCTCGGGCTGATGATGGCGGCGGCGACGATGGTGATCGGCGGTCGGACCGGCTCGACGCAGGGGACCGATGTCTCGGGCCTGACGTTCTTCCGCTTCGCGCCGCTTTTCATCCCCTTCGTGATCCTCGGCGTGCCGATGCTCGACACCGCCTTCGCCATCGTCCGGCGGACCGTGCGGCGCACCGGCGTCGCCGAGCGTGACCTCGGCCACCTGCACCACCGCCTCATCCGCCTCGGTCACGGTCACCGCCGGGCGGTGCTCATCCTCTGGGCCTGGACGGCCGTCCTGTCGGCCTTCGTGCTGTTCCCCACCTTCGAGCCACGGGCGAATGCCTACGTCGCCTACGGCGTCGCCTTCCTCGCCGTAGCGCTCTACACGGTCTTCCAGCCCGGCCGGCGAACCCGGAGCGTGGCCGTGCAGGCCTCCGGGGCGCTCGTCGTCGGCGGGGTGCCGGTGGTGACCGAGATCGGCGCCCCCCTCGACCTCGCCGAGTGCGCCGCCCCCGCCGCGGCGAGCGCTGCGGGATCCGCCGGCAGTGTCGGAGCGCCCGAGCGGAACGTCCCCGCGGTCCCGGTCGTGATGAGCGGCGCCGCCGGAGTCGCCGTCGCCGGGGCTGCTGACCTCCCGGCCACCTTGCGCCGGCGGCGCCGCCACGTGCGCCGTCGCATCCCGCGCCTCGCCGGCCGGCGGGATCGAATTGCCGGCCGCGAGGGAGAGCTGCCAGGATAGGGCGCCTTCGTGAGCGGCGGGCAGGGACCGGGCTGGTTCGAGCTTGCCGGGATCGGGGTCGTGTCGGGGCTGTGCGTCGCTGCCGGGGTCGGTGGCGGCTACTGGATCGGCACGAGGGTCGATGTCGGCGTCTTGCCCACCTTCGTCGGGCTGGCGATAGGTTTAGCGGCCGCTACGGCCTATGCCGTGTACAAGATCAGGAGCTACCTGTAGGACCTGCAGCGTCGCAGGCCCCGAGGGCGGGGTCAGCGGCGCGGGACGTGTCGAGACGAGGAATGGACCGACTCGCGAGCTTGTTCGAGCAACTCAGCCTGCCCCAGATGGGCAGGGTCGTGCGTCACGTGGCTCTGACCGCCGTCGGTGCCGGCGTGATCGCCCTGGCGGTCGGCCTGTTCACCGGCCACGCCCTCTTCGGGCTCGGCGCCTGCCTCGGCCTCGGCCTCGGCCTGGTCAACCTGCGGTTGGTCTCGTCGTCGGTGGCCAAGGTCTCCGCCGCCTCGCCGGCGCACCCGCGCCGTGTCCTCGCCTCGCGATCGCTCGCTCGCCTCGGCGTCTGCACCGCCGTCGTCATCGGCTTGGCGGTCGCCTCGCTGCCGCTCGGCTTCGGGACCGCCGGTGGCCTGGCCGTGTTCTACTTCCTCCTTGCCATCTTGCTCGTGCGCTCGTTGCTGCAGGCGGCCGGATCGGCGGCGGCATGAGCCCACGGCTCGCCGGTGGCCTGCTGGCGACGACCAACATCCCGGTCGGCGACCACATCACGACCAAGCTCTTCGGGCTCAAGGTCAACCAGGACGACATCGTCGCCACACTCGTCGCCGGCGCCCTCCTCATCGGCCTCGGCCTCTTCCTTCGTGCCACGGCGACCGCCGGGGTACCCGGCAGGCTGCAGCTGGCCTGGGAGACGATCGTCGGCGGCGTCGAGGATCAGGTGCAGTCCTCGATGGGCGAGGCCGGCAAGCCGATCGTCCCCTTGGCGGTCACCCTCTTCCTCTACATCCTGTTGTCGAACTGGCTCGAATTGCTCCCGACGGGACACTTCCCGCAGTACCTGCCGGCGCCGACCGGGGACATCAACTTCGTCGCCGCGATGGCGGTCCTCGTCATCGTCCTGGTGCATCTCACCTGGATCCGCCGCCAGGGTCTGCGCAACTACGTCGGGCACTACTTCAAGCCGTTCAAGGTGCTCTTCCCGATCAATGTCATCGAGGAGCTGGTCAAGCCGGTGACCCTTGCCCTCCGACTGTTCGGCAACATCTTCTCCGGCGGCATCCTGCTCGTGCTGATCGCCGCCCTCGTCCCCGCAAAGTGGATCGTGGCGGTCCCCTTCGGCGACGTGATCTGGAAGGCGTTCGACGGCGGCTTCGTGGCCCCGGTGCAGGCGTTCATCTTCATGCTGCTCACGATCCTCTACTTCGGGTCCGCCTACAGCAGCGAAGGCCACTGATCCCAGCCGGCACCTCCCGGCGCCGGCGTTCCCTCCGAACAGACGACACACACCCGAACACACGACACCCGAACACACGACACAGGAGCCAAGACCACCGATGGCAGATACCACCCAGCAAGCGATCCAGCTCGCCGGCGCGATGGTCGGCGGGGGCCTCGCCCTCGGCGGCGGCGCCGTCGGCGCCGCCATCGGCGACGGGCTCGCCGGCAGCCAGACGATCGCCGGCGTCGCCCGCCAGCCGGAAGCTCAGGGCCGGCTGTTCACGATCATGTTCATCATCGTCGGCCTCGTCGAGGCGATGTACTTCATCAACCTGGTGTTCATGATCCTGTTCGTCTTCGTGCTCTACAAGAAGTAGCTGGCCGTGCTGCCGCACGTCCTCGTGACGCGCCCGCTCGCGACGTTGCACCGGCTTGCCGGGGCGCACCTTGCCGGGGCGCAGAGGATCGCCGCCAGCGCGAGCTCCGGCGCGTCCGGGAGCTCGGGCGGCTCGATCTTCATCATCCCGAATGCGACCTTCTTCGTCGAGCTGATCATCTTCCTCGTCGTCTTCGGTGTGATGGCGCGAGTCATCCTCCCGCCGATCCAGAAGGTGATGCGCGAGCGAGAGGATCGCGTCCGCAGCGGGCTCGCCGCCGGAGACGAAGGGCGCGCCGAGGCGGACCGTCTGGCCGCCGAGCGGGCTCTGGTGCTCGAGCAGGCGCGAGCCGAAGCACGGCGGCTGCTCGAGGAGGCGAGCCGGGCCGCCGACGCGGCGCTCGAGGACGCCCGCCGGCGCGGAGCCGCCGAGCACGAAGCCTTGCTGACGGCTGCCCGCACCGGCCTCGAGTCCGAGCGCGCCGCGCTGCGCGAGGAGCTGCTCGGCCGCCTCGGCGTCCTCGTCGTCGACGCCGCCTCGCGGGCGATCGGCGAGCCGGTCACCCTCGAGGGCCACCGGGGCCTCATCGACGAGCTCGTGGCCGGCGGGGGGGCGTGATGCACCTGCTCCTAGCTGCCGCGGCGCCGGCCTCGGGCAACCCGCCGGACTTCGGCGAGGGCTTCTACGAGGAGCTCGCCGCGCTGGTGATCCTCGCCGGCCTCTTCTACTGGAAGGCCTGGCCGTACCTGCGCAAGATGATGGACCGCCGCCGCCAGACGATCGCCGACCAGCTGTCCGCCGGCGAGCAGGCCCGAGCCCAGGGCGAGGCCCTCGTCCAGTCGCGCCGCGCCGCCCTCGAGGCGGCCCGCGGCGAGGCAGCCGGCCTGGTCGAGCAGGCGCGCGCCTCGGCCGAGCGCCTCGTCGCCGAGGGGGAACGGCGGGCCGCGCACGAGCACGAGCGTCTCGTCGCCAAGGCGGCGAGCGACCTCGAGCTCGAGCGGGCACGCCAGCGGGACGAGCTCATCACCGAGCTGAGCTCGCTCGTCGTCGCCGGCGCCGCCCGCCTCGTCGTCGCCGAGCTCGACGAGGGCCGCCAGCGGCGACTCATCGACGAGGCGATCGCCGCGGCCGAAGCCGAGGTGGCCTGAGCGATGCTCGCCCTTGTCCGCGGCTACGCCGCCGCGGCGCTCGAGAGCGCGGCGATGGCCGGCCGGCTCGGGACCGCGGCCTCCGACCTCGCCGGCTTCGCCCGCGCCGTCACCTCTCACGCCCGCCTGCGCGAGGTGCTCGTCGACACCGGCGTCGCGGCGTCGCTCCGGGTGGCGATCGTGAGCGATATCCTCCAGGGCCGCGCCGGCCCGGAGTCCTCGTCGCTGCTGCGCTTCGCCGTCCGTCACGAGCCGGCAGCCGAGCTGCCGCTGTCGATCGCCGAGCTCGTCGAGCTCGCCGAGACCCGCGCCGCGGTGGCTGGCGAGGTGACCGTAGCCGCCGAGCGCTCCGCCGGACGGACAGAGGTGCGCGACCGGATCCGCGGCTACGCCGAGCGGGTGCTGCAGGAGCTCACCGCCGACGCCGACATCGACGAGCTCGAGGACGAGCTGTTCCGATTCGCCCGGGTCGTCGACGCCCACCCCGAGCTGCGTCGCGTGATCGGCGACCCGGCGGCGGCGCTGTCCGGGCGCCTCGCCGTCCTCGACGACCTGCTCGCCGGCCGCGCCCGCCCGGCGACCACCCGCCTGATCCGCTACGTGCTGCGTGCCGGTCATGTCCGCGACCTCGTCGGCACCTTCGAGTGGCTTGTCGAGCTGGCGGCGCTCGAGCGCGGCCGGCGGCTCGCCGAGGTGCGGGCCGCCGTCGAGCTCGATCCCGCCGAGCGTGAGCGGCTCGCCGTCGCCCTCGGCCGTCTGGTCGACCGCCCCGTCGAGGTGCGCGTCGTGATCGACCCGTCGGTGATCGGTGGGATGCTCGTCAGCATCGGTGACCTCGTCATCGACGGCACCGTGCGCCTGCGCCTCGAGCGGCTGCGCGATCTTCTCCTCGAGGCGCGATGACCGATCGCCCGATCGCCACGAGCGCCGCCGCCACGAGCGCCGCCGCCCCACCGCCCCATGAGAACGAGCATGGACCCGAGCAAGGAGCTTCCCGATGGCTGAGCTGAACTTCTCCGGCGAGGAGATCGCCGCGGCGCTGCAGCGCCACGTCGCCGAGCTGAGCCGCGAGGTCGGTGCCGAGCAGGTGGGGCGCGTGATCGAGGTCGGCGACGGGATCGCCCGCGTCAGCGGCCTGCCGCACGCCTCGGTCAACGAGCTGCTGGAGTTCGAGAACGGCACTCTCGGCCTGGCGCTCAACCTCGACGAGGAGTCGATCGGCGCCGTCGTGCTCGGAGATGTCGAAGGCCTCGACGAGGGACAGGTCGTCCGGTCGACGGGAAGGATCCTCTCGGTGCCGGTCGGCGACAACCTGCTCGGCCGGGTGGTCAACCCGCTCGGCGAGCCGATCGACGGCCGAGGCAATCTCGGGGAGACCGAGCTCAGGCGCCTCGAGATCCAGGCTCCGGGCATCGTCAGCCGACAGCCCGTGGCCGAGCCGCTGCAGACCGGGATCAAGGTCATCGACACGATGACCCCGATCGGGCGCGGGCAGCGCGAGCTCATCATCGGCGACCGGAAGACGGGCAAGACGACGATCGCCGTCGACACCATCATCAACCAGCGCGGCCTCGGCGTGAAGTGCATCTATGTCGCTATCGGCCAGAAGGGCTCGACGATCGCCCAGATCGTCGCCACCCTCGAGCAATTCGGGGCGCTCGAGTACACCGTCGTCGTTGCCGCGCCGGCCTCCGAGCCGGCCCCGTTCCAGTACCTCGCCCCCTACGCCGGATGCGCGATGGGCCAGCACTGGATGGACAACGGCGAGCACGCCCTCATCGTCTACGACGACCTTTCCAAGCAGGCCGACGCCTACCGCCAGCTGTCGCTGCTGCTGCGCCGGCCGCCCGGACGAGAGGCGTACCCGGGCGACGTCTTCTACCTCCACTCGCGCCTTCTCGAGCGTGCCGCCAAGCTCTCCGACGAGCGCGGCGGCGGTTCGCTCACCGCGCTGCCGATCATCGAGACCAAGGCGGGGGACGTCTCGGCCTACATCCCGACCAACGTCATCTCGATCACCGACGGGCAGATCTTCCTCGAGACAGATTTGTTCAACTCCGGCGTCCGGCCGGCGATGAACGTCGGCATCTCGGTCTCGCGCGTCGGCGGCGCCGCCCAGATCCGGGCGATGCGCTCGGTCGTCGGCTCGCTCAAGATCGACCTCGCCCAGTTCCGCGACCTCGAGGCCTTCGCCACCTTCGGCTCCGAGCTCGACAAGGCCAGCCAGGCCCAGCTCGACCGTGGCTACCGCCTCACCGAGCTGTTGAAGCAGGGCCTGCACGACCCGATGCCGGTCGAGGAGCAGGTGGTCGTCATCTTCGCCGGTGTACGCGGCTATGTCGACGACGTTGAGGTCGGCGACCTCCGCCGTTTCGAGGCGGCGCTGCGAGCGCAGCTGCGGGCCGACCACGCCGACCTTCTCGAGCACATCCGCACCACCGGCACGCTGCCGGACGAAGCTGCGCTCGCCGCTGCCATCAGCGAGGTCAAGGCGGCGTTCACCACCGTCGGCGAGGAGCTGGCGGCCGCCGGCACCGACGCCGGGGCCGCCTAGCCATGGCAGGCGGCCAGGAGCGCATCCTGCGCCGACGGATCCGGGCGGTGCAGGGGACGAAGAAGATCACCCGCGCCTTCGAGCTGATCGCCGCCAGCCAGATCGCGCGCGCCCAGAGCCGCCTCAGCGGATCGCGCCCCTATGTCGAGGGGATAGGTCGCGTGCTCGCGGTGACGGCCTCGGAGGCGAGCGGCGCCAGCCGCCTCGTCGGTGACGCCGTTGAGGCCCGCCGGGTGCTGCTCGTGGTCGTCGTCGGCGACCGCGGCCTCTCGGGCGGGTACAACTCCTTCGCCCTACGCGCCGCCGAGCGGTTGATGCGCGAGGGCGAGGCTGCCGGCCGCAGCTACGAGGTCGTCGCCGTCGGCCGCAAGGCGCAGGCGTACTTCCGCTTCCGCGGCCGCGGGCTCGGCCAGCTGTTCACCTCGATGACCGATCGGCCGCGTTTCGCCGACGCCCGCGAGGTGGCGAACGCCGTCATCCGCCCCTTTTTGAGCGGCGAGGTCGACCTCGTCCAGGTCGTCTCGTGGCGCTTCCGCTCGGCCGGCCTGCAGGTCGTCGAGACCCGGCAGCTGCTGCCTCTGCCGCCGTCGGCGCTGCAGCGCAGGGAGGCTCGCTCGGTCGGCGCCGCCGGCTCCGGCGGCGCCGCCGGCGCCGCCGGCTCCGGTGGGGCTTTTGATGCTGCCCAGGGGGCGAGCCTCGAGCGGCTCGGCGGGACTTCCCGTCCCGCCGCCGGCGGCGAGGCGCCGGCCGGCCACGCCGCCCGGTCCCAGTCCGGGACGGGAGCGGCCGAGGGCTCCCGGCTCGGCGCCTCGTACGAGTTCGAGCCCGACCCCGAGGGGCTGCTGGCTCTCCTTGTCCCGACCTACGCCGAGGCCGAGCTGTTCCGCGCCCTGCTCGAGGCGTCGGCCTCGGAGCACACCGCCCGCCAGCGGGCGATGGCGGCGGCGACCGAGAACGCGGAGGATCTGATCACCACCTACCGGCGGGCGATGAACCGGGCCCGCCAGGAGTCCATC
>DAHUZG010000357.1 GCA_027306715.1 Acidimicrobiaceae bacterium | reverse complement strand
CGGTGAGAAGGTGGTCCTACTACGAGTTGAAATAGCGGAAGAACGGGCGCTCGGAGACTTCGGCGGCGTCGGTGATCTGCTGGACGGTCGTGCCGGCGTAACCCTGCCGGGCGAACAGCTCACCTGCTGCAGCGAGCAGCGCCTCACGGGTCGACTGCTTCTTGTGCTCCCAGCGGCCCCCGCGCGAGGTGGAGGGCCGAGCCACGGGCACTCTGCCTGCGCCCCTGTCACCTGGGCCCCTGTCACCTGGGCCCCTGTCACCTGCGCCCCTGTCACCTGGGCCAGAGCGTGCCATCTGCTGCCTCCTGCGTCGATCTCGACTCCGGTGCCCGCGATCGCTGCCGGTGCCCGTGATCGCTGCCGCCGGGGAAGATGCTAGTACCTCTGAGGGGCAGTACCGACAGCTGGCAGCCGGCGTCACACCGACGAGGCGGGAAGATTGTGCCGTCACCTGCTAAGGTGACACTGTCATCCCTGACAGATTGATGGTGGCAGATGGACGCCGCACTCCCCACGGGTAGCCACATGCATCGCCAGCGCGGGATGCTCGAGCGGCTGGGCACGACCTGCGCCCGCCATCCGGCGGCCGCCATCATCGTCTGGCTGGCCCTACTCGCCGGGGCCCTCGCCGGCTCGAAGGTGGCGGGCGGCACCTACAGCGACAACGTCAACCTCGCCGGCACCCAGGCGAGCGTCGGCGCGACGCTGCTCAGCGGCCACGACAAGGCGGCGTCGGGCTACTCCGGTCTCGTCGTGCTCTCCTCGTCGGCGACTCCGCTCAGCGCCGATGCGAGCGTCATCAGCGATGCCGCGAGCGGGATCGGCAAGCTCGGCCACGTCCTCTCGGTGAGCGACCCGCTCGACACGACACCGCCGGCCGTCTCGCCGAACGGCAGGATCGGCTATCTCGATGTCCATCTCGACGCCAACCCGAAGACGCTCGGCGCGTCGTATCTGAGCCAGCTCGAGGCGGCGACCTCGCCTCTTCGCCGCGCCGGCCTCGAGGTCGAGTACGGCGGTGACTTCGACCAGCTGACGCGCCCGAAGGCGACGGACACGAGCTCGGAGGTGATCGGTCTGGCTGTCGCGCTCCTCGTGCTCCTCGTCGGGTTCGGGTCGATCGCCGGCGCTTTCCTCCCGCTCGCCGCCGCGCTTCTCGCCGTGCTCGTCGGCACGAGCCTGCTCTCGCTCATGTCGGCCCTGCTCACCTTCGGAACCGCCTCACCGACGCTGGCGCTGATGATCGGCCTCGGTGTCGGCATCGACTACGCGGTCTTTTTGACCACGCGCTTCCGCCAGCGGGTGGCCGACGGAGTCGCGCTCGACATCGCCGTCGGCTCGACGGCCGCCACCTCCGGCCATGCGGTGCTCGTCGCTGCGACCACGGTCTCGGTGGCACTGATCGGCCTCTATGCCTCGGGCATCACCTTCCTCGGTCAGCTCGGCCTGGCGGCTGTGTTCTCGGTCTCGACAGCCGGCGGCGCGGCGATCACCCTCGTCCCCGCCGCGCTCGGCCTTGCCGGCCGCCGCATCGACCGCTACCACCTGCGCCAACCGGTCGCCGAGACCGGCTCGGACGGCGACTTCTGGCACCGCTACGCGACCAGCATCGGCAAGCGGCCCTGGTGGTTCCTCGTGGCCGGGGTCGTCGTGCTCGGCGTGCTGGCGATCCCCCTTTTCTCGATCCGGCTCGGCCACGTCGACGACGGCGCCGACCCGACCAGCTATACCGACAAGAGGGCCTACGACCTCATCGCCCGGGGATTCGGTCCCGGTGCCAACGGACCGCTGACGATCGTCGTCAAGCTCTCGCCCTCGAGCAACGCCGGGCGGCTCGCCTCGAGCGTGCAGCAACAGCTCAGCTCGACGCCGGACGTCGCCAAGGCGAGCCCCCTCTCGCCGGCGGGCGACCATGCCCTGCTCGTCGGTACGGTCGTCCCGCAGAGCGACCCGCAGTCAGTGGCGACGACGACGCTGTACAACCGGCTCGTCGCCACGACGCTGCCGCAGGCACTGCGCGGGAGCGGCGCCGACGGCTACGTCACCGGGACGACAGCCGCGAACATCCAGTTCGCCGAGATCCTCGCCGGTCGTCTGGCGATCGTCATCGGCGTCGTCGTGCTGACCGCCTTCCTTCTCATCGCGATGACGTTCCGGAGCCTGCTCCTGGCGCTCAAGGCCGCCGTGCTCAACCTCGTCAGCATCAGCGCCGCCTACGGGGTCGTCGTCGCCGTCTTCCAGTGGGGATGGGGGCGCAGCCTGATCGGCGTCAGCCAGAACGTCCCGATCGAGTCCTACGTCCCGATGATGATGTTCGCCATCGTCTTCGGCCTCTCGATGGACTACGAGGTGTTCCTCCTCTCGAGGGTGAAGGAGAGCTGGGACCTCACCGGCGACCACCGACGCGCTGTCGCCCAGGGCCTGTCAGGCACCGCGCGGGTGATCACCTGCGCGGCCCTGATCATGATCAGCGTCTTCATCTCGTTTGTCGACTCGTCAGATGTCGTGATCAAGATGCTCGCCGTCGGGCTCGCCTTCAGCGTCCTCATCGACGCCACCGTCGTCCGGCTGCTGCTCGTACCGGCGGTGATGGATTTGATCGGCCAGCGCTGCTGGTGGATCCCGCACTGGCTCGATCGCCTGCTGCCGAAGCTCTCGGCCGAGGGAAACGATCCGCTCGCCGAGCCCGGCAGTCGCCCCCGCCCGCAGGGCGGCGCCGGCGATCAGCCCTCGTCGGCAAGCAGCGCGTAGAGGCGCCGGCGGGCCTCGGCGAGGACCCGCTCCGCCTGCCCGCGCTGCTCGGAGGTGCCCGCTTGGCCGACCTGGAACACCGCGCCCATCAGCTGGCGCATCTCGCCGGCGAGGCTGAACACGCCGGGATCGATGCCGTCGGAGACCTCTTCCCAGGGCGGGCGGCGGTCGCCGCGCTCGGCGATCGCCGCCCGGCCGACGTCGGTGATCGTGAACGTCCGCTTGCCGTCCACCTCGGCGGCCGAGACGAGGCCCTCGTCCTCGAGCAGCTGGAGGGTCGGGTAGACCGAGCCCGGGCTCGGCTGCCAGGCGCCGTCAGTGCGCGAGGCCAGCTCCTGGATCATCTCGTAGCCGTGCATCGGCCGCTCGGCGAGCAACGCCAGGATCGCCGCACGGACATCGCCGCGTCGTGCGCGGCCGCCGCCCGCCCACGGAGGCGGGCCGAAGCCGCCCTTCGGGCCGAAGCCGCGTGGGCCGAAGCCGCGTGGGCCGAAGCCGCCGGGGCCGAAGCCGCCGGGGCCGAACCACCCGGCGAATGGCCCGTGATGAAGGTGCCCGTGGTGAGGCTGCCCCTGGTCAGGGTGCCCGCGGTGAGGGTGCTCGTGTGCCGGCCCGTGTCCGTATCTCATCGGTCCTCCTGGAATTGCCGTCTCGTGACCATATCGAGATCATATCGCGATATATCGGCGACGTGTCGACGAACTGTCGACCCCCGTCGCGTCGCCCCGGCGCAGTAGCCGGGGGTCAGCTTGTGGTCGGAGCCCCGGCGACCCGAACGCCGTCCCTCCACACCTCGCGCACCCTGGCGGCGAGCCCGTCGAGCTCGCCGAGGCTCCCGTCGAGCACGACGATGTCGGCGCGCTTGCCCGGATCGAGGGTGCCGAGCTGGTCGTCGACGCCGAGCAGCTGCGCCGCGCCCGATGTCGCCGCCCGCCAGGCATCGAGCGGCGACATCGCGCCGTGCTCGCACATGAGGGCGAGCTCGCGCAGGTTCTCGCCGTGCGGCGCCACGGGGCAGTCGGTCCCCATCGCCACCTTCACCCCGGCCTCGACAGCCCGCCGGAAGCTCTCCCGGTGCGCGGCGATCACCTCTCTTGACTTCTGCACCGAGGACTCGGCGATCGCCGCCCCGGCCTCGGCAGCGTCGATCACGCCCTGCGGCGCGAGCAGGGTCGGCACGAGCCAGGTCCCCCGCTCGAGCATCATCTCGATCGCCTCGTCGTCGAGCCATATGCCGTGCTCGATCGAGCGGACACCGGCGCGCACTGCGTTCTTGATGCCGTCGGTCGCCTGCGCATGCGCCATCACGAAACGGCCCGCCGCCGTCGCCTCGTCGACGAGGGCGTCGAGCTCGTCGGCGCGGAAGTGGGCACGGCGTGGATCGGTTCGAGGTGAGAGGACTCCGCCCGAGGTCGCCACCTTGATGACGTCGGCGCCGTCGCGCACGAGCTCCCGCACCTTGCGGCGCATCTCCTCGGGGCCGTCGACGATCGGCGACGGGCGCCCCGGGTGGGGCAGGAACAGCGGCAACACGCCGCCGCAGGGCATCCAGTCGTCGCCGTGACCGCCGGTCTGGGAGAGCATGACGAGCGACACCTGCAGTCGCGGCCCGTCGATGAGCCCGTCGGCGAGCGCCTGCTTGACGCCGAGGGCGGCGCCACCGGCGTCGCGGGCGCTCGTGATGCCGAGCCGCAGCATCGTCTGCAGGTTCTGCGCGGCCTCGTAGAACTGGTAGGAGAACGGCGTCTGGACGACACGCATCATGTCGAATCGCGTGATCGTGACGTGGACATGGCAGTCGAACAGTCCCGGCAGCACGCTGCAGCCGGCGCACTCGACCGACTCGTCACCGTCAAGGCCGCGCCCGACGGCGACGATGCGCCCGTCCTCGACGACGACGTCGGCAGGCGCCGGCTCGGCGCCGCTCCCGTCGAACACCGATCCCCCTCGGAACACCTTTCTCGCCATGGCATCAGTGTGCCAGCAGCTGTGCGCCCTGGCGGGGCGGGAACGCGGCTCTGTGGCCTACGAGGCGGCGCGGCGAGAAGGTGCCGAGGGCGAGGTCCTCGCCTCGTTCACCGGCACCCCGTCGCGGAGGAGCAGCGTCTTGCCGCGCACGGCCGGAAGGCGCGGTCCGGCGAGCACGACTGCGGTGAGGTTGAGGGGGTCGGCGGCAGAGAGCCGCACCTCCTCGCCGTCGAGCGGCGTCGCCGCCACGCGGCGCAGCGCCTCGAGCGCCTCGGGAAGGGCGTACTGCTCGCCGGAGAGACCCGAGACGAAGCGGCCGCCGCGCACGACTCCGCGGGCCTCGAGCCGGCGCAGCGCCTGAAGGACGCTGCGCCAGGCGACCGTGAACGACTCGCGCAGCGCCAGGTCACGGAAGACGACGCCCCAGCGGCTGAGCAGCTGGGACGCCACCGCCTCGGCGAGGTCCTCGGGCGGGAAGCGCGACGCCGGCAGCCCTTCGAGCACCGACCAGCGGCCGCCGGCGAGCGCCGGCCGCACCCCGCGGCCCGGGGCCGGGGCCGGGGCCCCCCGCCACCAGCCGCGTCGCAGGCCGGCGCCC
>DAHUZG010000345.1 GCA_027306715.1 Acidimicrobiaceae bacterium | reverse complement strand
CGCATGCGCTGGCCGGCGGGTCGAGCGGTCACGCGGCCGAGGTGCGCGTGGTCATCGAGGGTGCTGCGCTCTGCAACCCCAGCATGGACCCCAGCATGGACCCAGCATGGTCCCCGCATGGTTTGAGCTTCCCCGCCAGGCGGCCGCCCCCGCCGGCGGCCTTCAGCTCGCGATGAGCGCTCCGGAACGACCCGGAGCTGCTCTCCTGCCTCGCCGAAGGAGCGCTCAGCTGATCCTGATCTGTGCGCGGTGGGTGCTCCACGACCTCCCGTGGCGGTAGCGCAGGGTGAGCGTGTACCAGCCGGGCCGCAACGGCCGCCGGCTGCTGAGCACGAGCAGCCGTAGCGCCCTGTGACCGCTGAGAAGGCTCGCTCCGGTGGCGTACACGACGCTCCCGCGTGAGATCTGCGCACCCAGGCGAGCACCGGTCGCGGTGAACCTGACGGTTCCCGAGACGAGCCGCGCGCTGCACTGCTGGTGCTCGACGCGGACCTTCCTGCGGTGGCCTCTGATCGTCCTGGTGGCGGTCTTGGCAACCGTCTTGCAGCTGACGAGCTCGACCTGCCCTGCGGGGCCCCGTTGTCCGGTCGCTCCATCAGGCCCGGGTGCACCGGCGGGCCCGGGTGCACCGGCAGGACCGGGTCCTCCCGCCGCACCCGCCGGCCCGGGCGGGGGGGCGATGCCGGTGCCGGACAGCGCCACCGCGGCCGGCGAGCCGGGGGCGTCGGTCACAAGCGCCAGCGTCGCCGAGCTCTGACCCTCGGCCTGAGGGGAGAAGCGCACCTCGACCTGGCAGCTCGAGCCTGCCGCCACCGGCACTTGGCAGCCGTCGCCGACCAGGTAGTCGCCCGGGTCCGCCCCGCCGAGCGCGACGCCGGAGACGACGAGCGGCGCCGACCCGTCGTTGGTCACCGTGAGGGACTGCGCGGCGCTGACGCTTCCCTGCGCCTCAAAGGAGAAGCCGAGCGCGGTCGCGCTCTCGGTCGCTGTCGGGACCGCGTAGGTGATCGCCACCTCGGCCACCGCGCCGGGGGCCGCCAGCCCGATCGTTCCCGAGCCGGCGGTGAAGCTCGACCCGCCCCCCCCACCAGCACCGGCGCCGCCGCCGCCGGCGCCACCGCCACCGCCGTAGTAGCCACCGCCACCGCCGCCGCCGGCGGCCAGGCCGCCGCCGGCGGCGGTGGCACCGGACCCGCCGAGACCGAACGAGCCCGAAGAGCCGTTCCCGTCGGCGCCGCTGCCGCCGCTGCCGCCGGCGCCAGCACCACCCGGGCCCCCGCCGAGACCGCTATCGCCGTTATCACCGCTATTGCCAGCGCTGCCACCCGCTATACCGCCGCCGCCAGCGCCGCCTCCGCCGGCTGCGACGACGAGCAGAGAGGCAAAGCCCGGCGAGGGTGACGACAGCCCGAGCACCGAGGCACCGCCGCCACCGCCGCCGGACGTAGCCGCGCCGGCTCCCCCAGCACCGCCACCGCCGACTCCGCCGGCGCCTGCGGCTGCGCCCAGACAGCCGCCGGCTCCGCCGGCGCCGCCGACCCCGACGAACAGCTCTTCGCCTGGCGACACCGCCACCGGAGCGCTCACCGACGCGCCCGCGCCACCGGGTCCGCCGCCACAGCCTGCGGGTCCGCTGCCACCGCTCGCGCCGAGCGCCGTCACGCTCAAAGCCGTCACCCCTGCCGGCACGGTGAAGCTGTAGCTGCCCGCCACGTTGAACGTCGTGGTGAAGCTGAGCTGCGCCGCGGCGACGCCCGGGTCCTGCGACATCCCCGCCGCCAGCGCCCCCGCCAGCGCCAGCGAGGCGCCGGATGCAAAGGCGACAGCACGCACCGCTCGCCTCGTGCGAACCCGCCTGCGGGACCTAGAGATGGCGAGCATCGACGGCTCCTGGCTCGAGGTTGCCCGGGCGGTCCGTTGCCGCCTGTCAGGTCGAGCGCGCGAGCATCGCGCAAGCTAGCCGGTGAAGGGCGGACTCAGGCCTGCTCGACGGCGGGGCGCCCGCCGCCTGCCTGCTCGGCCAGGAGCGAGGCGATGGCGTCGCCGACGATGCGCGAGAACGTCCGCCGGCCGTTGCCCGCCGCCAGGGTGCCGACCTCCAGTATCTCCGGGCCGAGCGTGCGGTCGGGGCCGCCGAGCGCGGCGACGCAGGCCCTCAGTGCTGCGCCGAGCGTCCAGTTGGGGTCGAAGGAGTGCTCGAGGCGCTGGGCGATCGGCTCGGCGTCACCGCCGAGGACGGTGAAGCGCTCCTCGTCGACGATCGTCCCGTCGTAGGCGATGTGGTAGAGGCGGTGGTCCGAGCCGTCGTCGTCCAGCTCGGCGACGAGGATCTCGACCTCGAGCGGCTTCATCTCGTGGGTGAACACCTGGCCGAGGTACTGGGCGTAGACGTTGGCGAGGCTGCGGGCGTCGACGTCCTCGCGCGAGTAGGCAAAGCCCTTCGTGTCGGCGTGGCGGACGCCGGCGACGCGCAGCTGGTCGTACTCGTTGTACCGGCCGACGCCGGCAAAGGCCACACGGTCGTAGATCTCGCTGACCTTGTGCAGCGTGCGCGAGGGGTTCTCGGCCACGATCAGCACGCCATCGTCGTAGACGCAGCCGACGAGGGAGCGGCCACGGGCGATGCCCTTCTGGGCATACTCGGCCCGATCCTTCATCACCTGCTCGGGGGCGACGTAGTACGGCATCGTCATGACTGCTCACCTCCGAGCGCCGCCTCGTCGTCGATCGCGTGGCCGTCGCCCGCCTGGCGGCCGCCGGGCCGCTGCGGGCCGCCGCGGCGTTCCAGCACCGCGGCGAAGTGCCCGGCGACCTCGAGATCGGCGAGGCGGTCGAAGCCGCCCTTGTCGACGGTGGCGACGATCGGGTAGATGCCGCGCACCGGGTCCGGGCCACCGGTCGCCGCGTCCTCGTCAGCCGCCTGGTAGAGCGACTCGACCGCCAGCTGCACCGCCTGATCGCGGCTCATCGCGTCGCGAAAGCCGAGCTTGATCGTCGTCTTCGCGTCCCGGCCGCCGGAGCCCGTGGCGTGGAAGTCGGTCTCCTCGTAGCGGCCGCCGGTGAGGTCGTAGGTGAAGATCCGCCCTACCCCGCGCCGCCGGTCCCAGCCGGCGAAGAGCGGGATGACGGCCAGGCCCTGCATCGCCATCGGGAGGTTGGAGCGGATCATCTGAGCCAGCTGGTTCGCCTTGCCCTCGAGGCTGAGGACTGCTCCTTCGACCTTCTCGTAGTGCTCGAGCTGGGTCTGGAAGAGGCGCACGATCTCGATCGCCGGTCCAGCGGCTCCGGCGATGGCGACGGCGGAGAAGCGGTCCGCGGGGAAAACCTTCTCGATGCCGCGGTGGGCGATGCTGACCCCTTCGGTGGCGCGGCGATCGCCGGCTACGACGACGCCGTCGCTGTAGCGCAGGGCGGCGATCGTCGTGCCGTGCGGCACCGACAGCGGCGCGACAACGGTCCCGACGGGGCTGGCGCCGACGGCGGCTCCGAGGCGCCCGGCTGCGAGCGGGTCGACCCGGCCGAGGACGGCGACGAAGCTCGGACCGGGATCCTCGGTCGGAGGAAAGAGAGGCAGGCTCATCGCTGAGGCAGGTTACTTGCCGGGATCGACGAGCCGTACCGGAGCGAGCCGGCGCAGCCGCCTGGAGCTACTGGCCGCCCTTCTGCACGTAGTTCCGGACGAACTCCTCGGCGTTGTCCTCGAGCACCTCGTCGATCTCGTCGAGGATGTCGTCGATCTCCGCCTTCAGCTTCTCGCCACGCTCGCTCGCCGCCGGGGCCTCTTCGACCTCGGTCGTCGTCTCGCGGGGGGGAGCCTGTCGCTTCTTCAGCTCGCGCTCAGCCATTGGTCCTTCACCGCCTCCTAGGCGCCGAGGCGCCGTAACAGCTCAGCGGGACTGCCGCAGCCGTCAAAGAGCGTATCGACGTGGGCTGCGCTTCCCCGCAAAGGTTCCATCATGGGCACCCGGCGGAGCGGGTCCTCGCCGAGGTCGAACACGATCGAGTCCCAGTTTGCCGCGACGATCGCCTGGGGGTAGCGCTTCAGGCATTCCCCGCGGAAATAGGCGCGGGTCTCGCGTGGCGGGTTCCGGGTCGCCGCCTCGACGTCGGCCTCGTCGACGAGACGCTCCATCTCGAGGCGCCGGAAGAGCGACCGGGAGGGTCGCAGGTCGTGGTACTGGAGGTCGAGCGCGGCGATCCGGTGGTCGTCGAGCCCGCAGCCGTGACGTGCACAGTAGGCGTCGATCAGCTCCCGCTTGGCGACCCAGTCGAGCTGGTGGCGGAGCGAGGCGGGGTCGTGCTCGAGCGCCGCGAGCGTCTGCTCCCAGCGCCCGAGCACCTCCTCGCCGGACCCCTCGGGCCCGACCTCAGCCAGGCCGCGATCCTCGGCATGCTTGCGGGCGAGGTCGAACAGCTCCCATTGCAGCTCGAGGGCGGTCATCTTCTCGCCGTTCGCCAGCTCGACGAGCTGGCGCAGCGTCGGGTCGAGCGAGACCTCGTGGATCGCCTGCACCGGGTTGGCCAGGGCCAGGTCGCGCTCGCCGAAGGCGTCGTCCTCGACGAGCAGCAGCATGATCGACGTCACGCCGACCTTGAGCAGCGTCGCCACCTCGGAGAGGTTGGCGTCGCCGAGGATGACGTGCAGGCGGCGGTAGCGCTGCGGGTCGGCGTGCGGCTCGTCACGGGTGTTGACGATCGGCCGCTTGAGCGTCGTCTCGAGGCCGACGACCTCCTCGAAGAAGTCCGCCCTCTGGCTGATCTGGAAGCACACCTGATGCGAAGACGAGCCCGGGGTCTCACGCCCCACCTTGCCGGCGCCGGTGTAGACCTGGCGCGTCACGAGGTGCGAGCTCAGCTGGTGGGCGATTCGCGCGAAGGGAACGGACCGATCGACGAGGTAATTCTCGTGGCATCCGTAGGAGTTGCCCTTGCCGTCAGAATTGTTCTTGTAGACGACGATCTCCTCGCCGGGCGGCAGCAGCCGCCGGGCCGCTTCGAGCGAGTGCAGCAGGACGACCTCGCCGGCCCGGTCGTGGAGCACGAGCGACTGCGGGGAGGCGCACTCGGGCGTCGAGTACTCCGGATGGGCATGGTCGACGTAGTAGCGCGCGCCGTTGGTGAGGACGGTGTTGACGAGATGCGTCTCCACCTCGGGCGGCATCGAGCCCTCGCGGGCGAAGCCGCGGGCGTCCCGCCCCGGCGACTCGTCCTCGAAGTCCCAGCCGACCCGGGTCGCCACGTCGGCGACGTAGGCGTTGATCAACAGCGATGCCGCGCTCGTCGGGTTGGCGTCGGCCGAGCCGAGGACCTGGATGCCGTACTCGGTCTCGATCCCGCAGACCTTCGGGATGGCCATTCCCGGACGCTACCCGACGATCCCTAGAGGTACTGACCGGTTCCGACGCGCTCGATGGCGCGACCTCCACGGCTGTCGCCGCCCTGGTTGAAGATCGTCCGCACGAACACGATCCGCTCGCCCTTCTTGCCCGAGATCTTCGCCCAGTCGTCGGGATTGGTCGTGTTCGGCAGGTCCTCTGACTCCTTGTACTCCTGGGTGATGGAGGCGAGCAGGTCCTCGAGCCGGATCCCGCGGCCCTCGCCGGCGAGGTTCCGCTTGATGGCGAGCTTCTTGGCGCGGCGGACGATGTTGTCGATCATCGCTCCGGAGGCGAAGTCCTTGAAGTAGAGGATCTCCTTGTCTCCGTTCTGGTAGGTCACCTCGAGGAAGCGGTTCTCCTCGTCGGCGCGGTACATCTCACTAACGGTCCGCTCGATCATCACCTGCACCGCCTTGGCCGGGTCGCCCCCGCCGAGGTTCTGCACGCTCTCCTGGTCAAGGGGAAGGTCCGGCCTCAGGTAGCGGGCGTAGATCTGCTGGGCGGCCGACTCGTTCGGCCGCTCGATCTTGATCTTCACGTCGAGCCGGCCCGGGCGCAGGATGGCTGGGTCGATGAGGTCCTCCCGGTTGGAGGCGCCGATGACGATGACGTTCTTCAGCGACTCGACGCCGTCGATCTCGGCGAGCAGCTGGGGCACGATCGTCGACTCCATGTCCGAGCTGATCCCGGTGCCGCGGGTGCGGAAGAGCGAGTCCATCTCGTCGAAGAAGACGATGACCGGCACGCCCTCCTCGGACTTCTCCCGGGCGCGCTGGAAGACGAGCCGGATCTGGCGCTCGGTCTCCCCGACGTACTTGTTGAGGAGCTCCGGGCCCTTGATGTTCAAGAAGTAGCTGCGGACGTTGACGTCGCCCGTGCGCTCGGAGACCTTCTTGGCCAGCGAGTTCGCCACCGCCTTGGCGATGAGGGTCTTGCCGCACCCCGGCGGCCCGTAGAGCAGGATCCCCTTCGGGGCAGGAAGGCGGTGCTCGGCGAACAGCTCGCGGTGCAAGAACGGCAGCTCGACGGCATCGGTGATGGCCTCGATCTGCTCGTCGAGGCCGCCGATGTCGGAGTAGGCGACGTCGGGCACCTCCTCGAGCACGACCTCTTCGATCTCCGGGCGCGGCAGCTTCTCGAGAAGGAGCTGCGAGCGCGTGTCGAACAGGACGCTGTCGCCGGCGCGCAGCTTGGTCCCGATGAGCGAGTCGCACAGCTCGGCGACGCGGACCTCGTCCCCACGCCCGACGACGAGCGCCCGGCACCCGTCCTCGAGCATGTCCTCGATCGTCACGACCTCGCCGGAGCGCTCGAGGCCGCGGGCGAGCACGACGTTGAGCGACTCGTTCAAGACGATCTCCTGGCCGCGCTGCAGCGACGAGGCCTCGAGGCCGGGGTGCAGCGCGACGCGCATCTTCCGCCCGCTGGCGAAGACGTCGACCGACCCGTCGTCGTTGTGCTGGAGGAAGGTCCCGTAGGCGCTCGGCGGCTGGGTGAGCTTGTCGACCTCCTCGCGCAGCGCGGCGATGTTCTCCTTCGCCTGCTGGAGGGTGAAGGTGAGCTTCTCGTTCTGCGCCAGCGCGTGTGCGAGCTGGCCCTTCACCTCGAGCAGGCGCTCCTCGAGAAGGCCGACGCGCCCGGGCGCCTCGAGCAGCCGGCGACGCAGCTCGCCGACCTCCTCCTCGGCCGCCTCGGCACGCGACCGAAGGTCGTGTAATC
>DAHUZG010000341.1 GCA_027306715.1 Acidimicrobiaceae bacterium | reverse complement strand
GGAGATTCGGGACCTGCTCGACCGCTTCAACGAGCTGTCGATGTACTACAGCGAGGAGACCGCGGACGAGTTCGCCCGGGTCCAGGAGCAGATCGACGCCGTCGATGGCTGGAATCTCGACACGACGCTCGAGTACGCGATGGACGCCTTGCGACTGCCTCCCGCCGACGCCGAGGTGGCGACGCTCTCGGGCGGGGAACGGCGGCGCGTCGCCCTCTGCCGGCTCCTGCTCGGCAAGCCGGACCTGCTCCTGCTCGACGAGCCCACCAACCACCTCGACGCCGAGTCGGTCGCCTGGCTCGAGCGGACGCTGCAGGAGTACGCCGGCACGGTCGTCGCCGTGACCCACGACCGCTACTTCCTCGACAACGTCGCCGGGTGGATCCTCGAGCTCGACCGCGGCCACGGCATCCCCTGGGAGGGCAACTACTCCTCCTGGCTCGAGCAGAAGAAGGCTCGCCTTGCGGCCGAGGAGAAGGCCGACCGCTCGCGATCGGCTGCCCTCCAGCGCGAGCTCGAGTGGATCAGGATGTCGCCGCGGGCCCGCCAGTCCAAGGGCAAGGCCCGGATCACCGCCTACAACGAGCTCGTCGCCGAGGCCGAGGCCGCCGAGCGCCGCCCCGACCGGCTCGAGATCACGATCCCCGCCGGGCCGCGCCTCGGCGACCAGGTCGTCGAGGCGCACCAGCTGTCCAAGGGCTACGCCGAGCGGCTGCTGATCGACGACCTCACCTTCCTCCTCCCGCCCGGCGGCATCGTCGGGGTGATCGGGCCGAACGGCGCCGGCAAGACGACGCTGTTCCGGATGATCGTCGGCGACGAGCAGCCCGACGCCGGCAGGATCGTGATCGGGCCGACCGTCGTGCCGGCCTACGTCGACCAGTCCCGCGACCTCCTCTCGCCCGGCAAGACCGTCTTCGAGGAGATCTCCGGCGGTCTCGACCGGATCGCCGTCGGCGGGCGCGAGCTGCAGAGCCGCGCCTATGTCGCCGGGTTCGGCTTTCGCGGCGCCGACCAGCAGAAGAGGGTCGGCGAGCTGTCGGGCGGCGAGCGCAACCGCGTCCAGCTCGCCAAGGTGCTCACCTCCGGCGGCAACCTGCTGCTGCTCGACGAGCCGACCAACGACCTCGACGTCGACACCTTGCGGGCGCTCGAGGACGGCCTTGTGGGCTTCCCCGGCTGCGCCGTGGTGATCAGCCACGACCGGTGGTTCCTCGACCGCATCGCCACCCACGTGCTCGCCTTCGAGGGCGACTCCGAGGTCCGCTTCTTCGAGGGCAACTTCTCGGACTACGAGGCCGACCGCCACAAGCGGCTCGGCGCCGAGGCCGACCAGCCGCACCGGATCAGGTACAAGCCCCTCCAACGGGGCTGAGCCGGCGCCGCCGGCGCTGGCGGGCCCGGGCGCCGGCGGCTCCCCGCAGGTCAGCTCAGCCGGCGGCCTTCTCCCCGCGGTCCTTCATCCAGCGCCGGTAGTCCACGAGCGCCCGCTCGAGCGGGTACTCAACCTCGAACCCGAGCTGGCGCCGCGCCCGTCCGATGTCCATCGGCGCCATCTGCGCCAGCGGGCCGCCGGGCGGAGCGGCTTGCACACTGAGGCCGGGGAAGACGCTCCGGAACGCCTCGGCGATCTCGGCGCTGCCGCACGGGACTCCGGTCCCGACGTTGAAGACGCGGCTCGTCAGCCCCTCGGCCCAGCAGGCGAGGTGGAGCGCGCGAGCGGCGTCCTTGGAGTACACCCAGTCGTTGCCGGGCGAGTCGATCGTCACCGCCTCGCCGCGCATCGCGGCGCCGAGCCAGCCCGCCATCGCCTGTGTCGGCCCACCTCCCCCGCCCGGCGCCCAAGGGCCGAAGACGACGGCGAGCCGTGCGGCGACGACGTCGAGGCCCTGGTCCTCGTGGTAGGCGATGGCGAGGTCCTCGACGGCGCGCTTGTTCGCCGCGTAGACCGTCGTCGGGCGAGGGTGGGCCTCCTCGAGGCCGAAGGCGCCGGCGTCCTCGCCCCCGCTCATGAACACGTACAGCGTCGACGAGCTGCACACGACGACACGCTCGACGTCGAGCAGCCTCGCCGCCTCGAGCACGTGAGCGCTGCCGAGGAAGTTGACCATCGTCGCGGTCAGCGGGGCGGCGCGGCCTCCTGCGACGAGCCCTGCGTAGGCGGCGGTGTGGACGATGCGCCGCACGCCGTGGTCGCGGATCGCCGCCACGAGATCGAGCGGGTTCAAGATGTCGCCGCGCACGACCGTGCAGCGGTCGAGGTCGAGGATGTCGGCGAGGTCCTTGGCACGGGGAGCCACGTCAAAGACCACCGGCTCTCGTCCGGCGTCCTGCTCCAGGCGGGCGACCTGGCAACCGACCAGCCCCGCTCCGACGACGAGCACGCTCAATGAACCGCTGCTCCGACCGGCGCTCTGCGCCTCGCACCGAACCCGCCCATCCCCCGCCTCCTCGAGTGGCCACCTGACCTACGTGCTTGCACGAGGCGGACGACCCTAGCGTGACGGGCCGCTCCGGAGCCTGACGGGTCGCCGCGGAGCCTGACGGGCCGCTCAGGGGCGGGCCGCTCACAGCGGCGGGAGGCCCTACTCTCGGGGGTATGGACCGCACCGACTGGGACGAGCGCTACCGCACCGACGAGCTGATCTGGCGAGCCGAGCCGAACCGGTTCCTCGCCAGCGAGGTGACCGGCCTCGACCGCGGCAAGGCTCTCGACCTCGCCTGCGGCGAGGGACGCAATGCCATCTGGCTCGCCGAGCAGGGATTCGAGGTCGACGGCGTCGACTACTCCCGCGTCGCCCTCGCCAAGGCGGAGAAGCAGGCGGTCGAGCGGGGAGTCGAGGTCCGCTTCGTCGAAGCCGACGTTCTCGACTGGGCTCCGGCATCGACGGCCTCTTACGACCTCGTCGTCGTCATGTACCTGCAACTGCCAGCCGACGAGCGCCGGCGCGCCCTCGGCGTCGCCGCCAGGGTGCTGGCGCCGGGGGGCACCCTCCTCGTCGTCGGCCACGACTCGACGAACCTCACCGACGGCGTCGGCGGCCCGAGAGACCCTGCTGTTCTCTTCACCCCCGAGGACGTCGTCGCCGATCTCGCCGAGCACGGCCTCTCGATCGAGAGAGCGGAACGTGTCCGGCGCCCGGTCGACACCGACAGCGGTTCCCGCGACGCCATCGACGCCCTGGTCCGGGCGCGCAGGGCCTCGAACTAGCATCGATCCGAGCTGGCCCGGGCGCCCCGGGGAGCGTCGAGCCGGCCCAGCCGGCGTACGAGGCGCCCGAGCCCGGCGGAGGAGCCGATGAGCAGCAGCCTGGCGGAAGACCTCGACACCCGGCCGAACAAGCCCCCGGGTGTTACCAGGCCGCTGGCCACGGATCCTCCCGACGTGCCGGGGCGCCGCCCCCAGAGGGGGGCGCTCGTCTTAGGGCGCGTCGCCGAGCTGACCGCCTCCGAGGCCTCGCTGCGGCGCTTCTTGATGGGCCTCCCCGGTGTCGACCAGGTCGGCGCCGATGCCCGCGCCGCCGGGCTCGCCACCCGCTCGATCAAATCGTCCTCCAAGCTCCGGGCGCTCGAGACGGCGATCTCGATGATCGACCTGACGACGCTCGAGGGCGCCGACACGGCGGGAAAGGTGCGCTCGCTGTGCGCCAAGGCGGTCCGGCCGGACCCGGCCGACGCCTCGGTGCCCTCCGTGGCGGCAGTCTGCGTCTACCCCGATCTCGTCGCCGACGCCAAGGCGGCGCTCGCCGGCTCGAGCGTCGCCGTCGCCTCGGTGGCCACCGCCTTTCCCTCCGGCCGGGCGTCGTTGCGGGTCAAGCTCGCCGACGTGCACGACGCCATCGACGCCGGCGCCGACGAGGTCGACATGGTGATCGACCGGGGCGCTTATCTCTCCGGGCGTTACGGGAGCGTGCTCGAGGAGGTGCAGGCTGTGCGCGAGGCGTGCGGGCCGGCGCAGCTCAAGGTGATCCTCGAGACCGGAGAGCTCGTCACCTACGACAACGTCCGCCGCGCCAGCTGGATTGCCATGCTGGGCGGTGCGGACTTCATCAAGACCTCGACCGGCAAGGTCAACCCTGCCGCGCAGCTACCGGTGTCGCTCGTGATGCTCGAGGCGGTGAACGACTTCGCCGAGGCGACAGGGGCGCGGATCGGCGTCAAGGTCGCCGGCGGCATCCGCAGCGCCAAGGACGCCATCTGCTATCTCGTCGTCGTCAACGAGACCGCGGGGCCGCAGTGGCTGACACCGGCGCTGTACCGTCTCGGGGCGTCGAGCCTGCTCAACGACCTGCTCATGCAGCGGCGCAAGCAGCTCACCGGCGAGTACTCGAGCCCCGACGACTTCAGCGTCGAATGAGCTCCCGGACACGGCGAGGCACCGGCACCGGCACCGGCACCG
>DAHUZG010000309.1 GCA_027306715.1 Acidimicrobiaceae bacterium | reverse complement strand
TACTCCTGGGTGCCCGAGAGAGCGGTGGCGAGGTTGCGGTAGAGGCGGTTGCGCAGGATCCGGTCGGCCTGCTCGGCGTTCTCGGAGTAGCGGCGGACGAGGGCGTCGAAGGTCCCGGCGGCGTCGAGCATGACGGCGTCGAGCTGTCCCGGCCAGGGCCCGTCGATGCGGCTCGGCTCGTTCGAGACGTGCTCGGCGCCGAGGGCGTTGGCGAGGCGGCGGGCGGGATCGATCGTGACGACGCAGGCCCGCCGCCCTGTCGCTGCAGCGGCCAGGGCGAGGGCGGCTGCCGAGGTCGTCTTGCCGACCCCTCCTGAGCCGCAGCAGACGGCGATCGAGCGCGCCGCCACGAGCTGCCCGAGCTGGTTCACGCCACTGGTCTCAGGCAAGCGTCGGGATCTGGTCGCGCAGCGTGCCGGCGAGCTCGGCGACGCCCTCCGGACCGACCTCGGTGTCGAACAGGTACGGCAGCCGGAGCTGGGCCAAGGGAAGCTCGGTGGCGAGGCGGAGCAGTTGCGCTGACTGGAGGCGCTGGCGGCTCATCCGGAAGTGGGCCGCGGCAGCGAGGCGCGCCAGCTCCTCGTCGGGCGGGACCGCCACCCCCGCGGCGCGGGCGGCGGCGCCAGGATCGGTGCCGAGGGCGTCGAGGACGGGGTAGCAGGCGTTGACGACGACCGGTCCGAGGGCGACCCCGACCTCCTCCTCGAGCTGGTAGGCGGTCTCGATGAGCTCGTTGACCGGCGTCTCCTCGGGGATCGTGACGAGCAGCACCTGGGCTCTCACCGGATCGCGCAGCATCGCCACGACCTCCTCGGCCTGGCTGCGCAGGGGCCCCCCGCGCGCCGCGCCGACGAGCCCCGCCGAGGAGGTGAGGAAGCTGACGGCATGGCCGGTGGCGGGGGCGTCGAGCAGGATCAGGTCGGCCGCCCGGTCGCGTTCCAGCTGCTTCAGCTTGCCGAGCACGAGCACCTCCCGGATGCCGGGGATGGCGGTGGCGATGACGTCGATCACCCCCGACTGCATCAGGCGCTTGGAGACCCGCTTCATCCCGTGCTCGTCGAGGTACTCGAAAAGAGCCGAGTCCGAGGTGAGGGTGCGCGCCCGCAGGCGGGGCCGCAGCGTCGCCTCCTCGTAGGCAAAAGGCCTGTCCTGGCCGAGCAGAGCCGGCAGGGACCCGCTGTCGTCGAGGGCGACGACGAGGGTGTCGAGACCGGCGTCGGCAGCGACGCCGGCGAGCGCCGCCGTGACGATCGACTTGCCGACGCCGCCCTTTCCCACCACGAGCAGCACGTGGCTCTGCCTGAGAAAGCCGGCGACGTCCATCCCGGGCCGACACTACCCGCGCGGCCGCCCGGCGCCGCCTGCCACCAGGGCAAAGATTTCCCTTGTCAGGGGTGGTGCCAGCGGGTAGCTTGCCGGGCAACTTACTGGCAGGACACCCCACCAGCGATGACACGGGCGCCGGCGGCGGGTGCCTACGAGCCTCCGGGCTGCAAGGAGGGGTCGTGGTCGCGGGGCGATCCGACGAGGACTGGCAGGTGAAGGCGGCTTGCCGTGGGCCGCAGGCGGTGGCGTTCTATCCGCCGGCTCACCTCGAGCACAAGGACGAACGGATCGCTCGCGAGCGGGCGGCCAAGGAGATCTGCCGTCTCTGCCCGGTGCGCCGGCCCTGCCTCGACTACGCCGTCGAGACTCGGGAGCCGCACGGGATATGGGGCGGGATGAACGAGCTCGAGCGGAAGGCCCTGATCGACCGCCGTGCCGGCTGACCGGCACGGGTGAGTGACGCGCCCCCGGGCCGTCTCGCCGGCGGCCAGGTCGACGAGCTGCGGCCGGGTCTGATCCGGGTCGTCGCGCCCAACCCGTCGTTCATGACGGGCCCGGGGACGAACTCCTACCTCCTCGGAGGTCGCGAAGCCGTCGCCCTCGTCGACCCGGGCCCCGACGACCCGGCGCACCGCTCACTGCTGCTCGCCAGCGCGCCGGGCCCGATCCGTTACGTCCTTGTCACCCACCACCATCCCGACCATGCGCCGGGGACGGCGGCGATCGTCGAGCTCGAGGGCGCGACGCTGCTCGCCTACGGCAAGCCGGGGATCGTCGAGCCTGCTGCTGAGCTGCGTGACGGGGATCGGGTCGTCGTGCCCGGGTGGAGCCTGAAGGCGATCGAGACGCCCGGTCACGCCTCCGATCACCTGTGCTTTTTCGCCGAGCCCTTCGCCGAGCCCGGTGGCGAGCCCGAGCGGGGAGCGGCCGCCGAGCCGGCGCCGGCGGCACCGGGAGCGGTGCTGCTCTCGGGCGACCACGTTCTCGCGGGGACGACCGTCGTCGTGCCCCCGCCCGACGGCGACATGTCCGCCTACCTCGACAGCCTCCGGCGGCTGGCGGCGCTTCGGCCGCCTCCGGTGGCGATCGCCCCGGGCCACGGCGAGCTGATCGACAACCCCGAGCGGCTGCTCGCCTTCTATCTCGAGCACCGCCTCGAGCGCGAGGTGCAGGTGCTCGACGCCCTGCGCCGGCTCGGCAGCGCCCGTGCCGA
>DAHUZG010000296.1 GCA_027306715.1 Acidimicrobiaceae bacterium | reverse complement strand
GGCCACCCGTCGCGTGAACTTCGACAGCACGTCGGGCCGGATCGGCTCGAGCCCGGCAGGCGAGCGCGAGAAGACGAACGCATCTGCAGCGACAGCGACGCCGAGACCATCAGCGAGCGAATCGACGGCGGCCCGGTGCCGGCGGAGGATCTCCATCGCCAGGTCATCGAGCCCCACCCGTCGCTTGGCGTGGGTCTTGGTGTCCTTCTCCGCCCAGCCTCCGCCGGCGGTCTCGTACACGCTCCGAGCGATCGTGAGCGTCCGCGTCTGCTCGTCAAAGTCCGACCACCGAAGTGCGCACAGCTCTCCCCGGCGCGCTCCGGTCAAAGCCGCCATGAGCAACAGCGTGGCGAGCGCAGGCTCGATCTCCTCAGCGGCAGAGACGATGGCTCGAACCTGATTGGGATCGGGCGCCTCGACCTCAGCGGCGTGCAGCGACGGCGGCGTGGCGTCACGGCTCACGTCGCGGTCCACCAAGCTCCACTTCTTTCCTTGGTGCAAGGCGGCGCCGATCACCGCATGCACCCTGCGGACCGACGCCGGCTTCAAGCCGCGCTTGGTCAGCGCCCGGTAGAGCCGATCGAGGTCGACGGCGGAGAGCTTGGCGAGACGCAGCTTGCCGAGCTCGGGCTTGATGACCTTCTCGACGAGGCGACGGTGCTCCCGGATCGTCGTCGGCGAGCGCCCGATCGCCTCGGCTTGCTCGAGGAACCGGTCGAGCAACTCACCGAACGTCTCGGCGCCGGTGGCCCGGTTGCCGGCGCTGACGTCTGCGACCATCTTCGCCAGCTCCCGATCGGCGAGACGGCTGCCGGCACCGGGCTCCGGGGCCGCCCCGGGGGCACGAACGGTCTTGCTCCGCTGGAGCGGCTGACCCTTGGCGTCACGCCCGAGGTAGACGCGCAGTCGCCACACTCCGGGTGCGATCTCGGTCTTGGTGCCCCTCACAAACCCATTGTAGTCCAGGAGTAGTCCGAAGTACGAGGCCGACTTCCAGAAGGTGCCTCTGAGCTGGAGCCCGAGGTGGGATTTGAACCCACGACCTGCGCATTACGAGTGCGCTGCTCTGCCACTGAGCTACCCGGGCGGCGGGGCCAGCGCGACCGATGCGAGGCGCGATCCGGCTGTCCCTGGAGCACCCATAGTAGGTCGCCGCCCGCGCAGTCGCGACCCGATCCACCGGCTGACGAGGTCACTAGCTTCTCAGCGCTCTCTCGTGGGAGCGACGACACGATGAACGACAAGGAGCACCGCGACAACCGCCAGCCCGACGCCGCAGCCTGTCCTCACCCCGCTCGCCGAGTGCACCACCTTCCTCGTGGCAACGATCGAGCCCGGCGGTGAGCCCGCTGTGCGTGACGCGCTCGGACAGCTCTCCGGCCCTCAGCGCACGGTCGGCGCCCGCGTCCCCGACGGGGCCCTCGCCGCCGTCGCCGGGATCGGGTCCGAAGCCTGGGACCCCTCCACCCCGGTGCGCTACCGACGATGTGCAGGAGATCGAGGACCCGCGCGACAACATGCCCTTCGGGTCGCTCGCCGATCGCCAGTTCGGCACCTACTACATCGCCTACCCGCGCTCGCCCCGAGCACTGAGCTCCTGCTCGGCGGATGTTCCTCGGCGACCCGCCCGGGAACACCGACCGCATCCTCGACTTCTCGACGGCGGTTGACCGGCAGCCTCTTCTTCGTCCCGACGGCTGCCTTCTCGAGACCCGCCCCCGGACTGAGCGGGCCAACCGGCGCTCTCGGATCCTACGATCGGGACTCGTGCCCGTGGACCGTGACAACCGTTCGGACGAGCGCGGGGACAATCTCGGGCACGAGCGCGGGGACAATCGCTGGTTGGCAAGCGACGTCCCGCGGGGACCGGCCTACGACCAGCGCTTCGTCGACCTCGCCGCCCGCGGCGTCGCGGTGCACGGCGAAGCGGACTTCGTCGCCGCCTACGAGCCGGCGAGCGTTCTCGACGCCGGATGCGGGACGGGCCGGGTGGCGATCGAGCTGCACCGTCGCGGGGTCGAGGTCACCGGCGTCGACCTCGACCCGGTGATGCTGGCAGCGGCGCGCGAGAAGGAGCCGTCGCTCAGCTGGATCGAGGCCGACCTCGCCGACCTCGAGCTCGGCCGTCGCTTCGACCTCGTGGTCGCCGCCGGGAACGTGCTCATCTTCGTCGCCCCCGGCGCCGAGCCGGCGGTGATCGCCGGCCTCGCGCGGCACCTCCACCCCGGTGGTGTCCTCGTCGCCGGCTTCAGCCTCCGCCGGCACAGCCTCGGCCTCGAGCGCTACGACCAGCTGGCCGCCGACTGCGGCCTCGAGCTCGTCGAGCGCTACGCCACGTGGGAGCGCGCTCGCTATGCCGGCGGGGACTACGCCGTCTCGGTGCACCGGGGGTTCGCCTGACGCCGTTCTTCGCGGCCGGCGGCCGATCGGGCCCTCAGAGCGCCTTGACCTCTGCGACGAGGTCGTCGACCGACTTCTTGGCATCCCCGAAGAGCATCGAGGTGTTCGGCTCGTAAAAGAGCGGGTTCTCGATGCCGGCGTAGCCGGAGGCCATCGAGCGCTTCAGCACGATCACCGACTTCGACTCGTCGACGTCGAGGATCGGCATCCCGGCGATCGCGCTGTCGGGCTTCCGGGCGTCGGGATTGACGACGTCGTTGGCACCGATGACGAGGCTGACATCGGTCCGCTTGAAGCGCTCGTTCGCCGACTCCAGCTCGAGCAGCTGCTCGTAAGGGACCCCGGCCTCGGCGAGAAGGACGTTCATGTGCCCCGGCATCCGCCCGGCGACGGGGTGGATGGCGTACTCCACCTCGACGCCACGCGACTCGAGCAGCTTGGCGAGCTCGGTGACGGCGTGCTGGGCCTGGGCGACTGCCATCCCGTAGCCGGGGACGATGACGACGCGCTGGGAATAGGCGAGCTGGATGGCGACGTCGGAGGCGCTCGTCGCCCGGGCGACGGGCGTGCTGCCGTCGCCACCTGCACCGGGCAACGCCGAGACTCCGCCGAAGCCCCCGGCGACGATCGCCGGGATCGAGCGGTTCATCCCGATCGCCATCTGGTTGGTGAGGATCGTCCCCGAGGCGCCGACGATCATCCCGGCGACGATCAGGTCGGTGTTGCCGAGCGCGACCCCGGTGCAGGCGGTCGAGAGGCCGGTGAAGGCGTTCAGCAGCGAGATGACGACCGGCATGTCGGCGCCGCCGATCGGCAGCACGAGGGCGTTGCCGAGAAGCGCCGAGAGCACGAGCACCCCGGCAAGCAGCAACGCCGAGCGGAGGTCGTCGAGGACGGCGAAGGCGCAGGCGAGCGCTCCCGCCAGCAGAACCATGTTGAGGTACTGCTGGTAGCGCCCGATCGAGATCGGATTGCCGGGGACGATTCCCTGCAGCTTGCCGAAGGCGATGTTCGAGCCCCAGAACGAGACGGAGCCGATGACGGCGGCGAGGAGGCTGAACACCGCGACGTACTTCGGGTCGCCGCTATAGCCGCCGGAGTCACGGAACTCGACCCAGGAGATGAGCGCCACCGCGCCGCCGCCGACGCCGTTGAACAGCGCCACCATCTGCGGCATCGCCGTCATCTTCACCATCCGGGCGGCGGGCACGCCGACGGCGGTCCCGACGGCGATGCCGAGGGCGATGAGCCCCCAGTTGCCGATGTGGGGGATGACGAGGGTGGCGACGAGGGCGACGCCCATCCCGACGGCCGCGATGCGGTTCCCACGGACGGCCTTGCGCGGATCGGTGAGGCCCGACATCCCGTAGATGAGAAGGGCGAAGGCGACGATGTAGAGAAGCTGCACGTAGTTCGGCAGCGACACCACGATCGCCGTCATCGGGCGGCGCCAGGACCGCCGGCGGAGGTGGGCGCCGAGCCGGGGGCAGCGCCGGCGCCGTTGCTCGAGGCAACGCCCGGCGGTGGGGCCTCGACGGCTGTGGCCGGCTTGGTCCGCGGCTTGAACATCTCGAGCATGCGATCGGTGACAAGGAACCCGCCGACGACGTTGATCGTGCCGAAGGCCACCGCGACGACGATCAGCACCTTGCTCCAGACCCCGCCGGCGGCGAGGCCGAGCACGAGGATGGCACCCATCATGATGATCCCGTGGATGGCGTTCGTCCCCGACATGAGCGGCGTGTGCAAGGTGTTCGGCACCTTGGAGATCACGGCGTAGCCGACGAAGCCGGCGAGAACGAGCACCGCGAGACTGACGTAGAAGCCCATTCACGAACCTCCGGGTGAGCGTGTCGGGCCGACGAGAGGCTCGCCGGAGCGGACGATGCAGGCCTTGGCGACGATCTCGTCCTCGAAGTCCGGCGCCAACGTGCCGGTCGAGTCGACAAGCAGCTCGAGGAGGGCGTAGAGGTTCCTGCTGTAGAGCTGGCTGGCGTGCTCGGGGAGGCTGGCGGGCAGGTTGAGCGGCGAGGCGATCGTCACGCCGTGGCGCTGCACCGTCTCGCCGGGGACGGTCAGCTCGCAGTTGCCTCCGGACTCGCCGGCGAGGTCGACGACCACCGATCCGGGCTTCATCCCCTCCACCGCCTCGGCGGTGACGAGCCGGGGGGCGGGCCGACCCGGCACCTGGGCGGTCGTGATGACGACGTCGTAGCGTGTCGTCTCAGAGGTCAGGGCCCGCTGCTGCTCGGCTCGCTCCTCCTCGGTCAGAGGGCGGGCGTACCCGCCCTCGCCGGTCGCCTCGATACCGAGATCGAGCCACGCGGCCCCGACCGAGCGCACCTGGTCGGCGACCTCAGGACGGACGTCGTAGCCCGTCGTCTGGGCACCGAGGCGCCGCGCCGTGGCGAGCGCCTGCAGGCCGGCGACGCCGACGCCGAGGACGAGCACCCGCGCCGGCGGGACGGTCCCCGCCGCCGTGATCAGCATCGGGTAAAAGCGCGGCAGCAGCTCCGAGCCGATCAGCGCGGCGCGGTAGCCGGCGATCGTCGCCTGGGAGCTGAGGGCGTCCATCGACTGGGCGCGGCTGATGCGCGGCACCGACTCCATCGCCCAGGCCGTCACGCCTGCAGCGGCGAGGGCGGACGTGAGCTCGGTGCTCGTCAGCGGGGCGAGGAAGCCGACGATCGCCGCCCCCTGGCGCATCGCGTGCACCTGGCCCGCGGCCGGCGGTCCGACCGTGACCACGAGGTCGGCGGCCCAGGCCTGCGCCTCGGCGACGATCCGGGCACCGGCCGCCTCGTAGAGATCGTCGGCGGCACTGGCGCGCTCGCCGGCGCCGCTCTCGACGCACACCTCGGCGCCACGCTTGACGAGCCGCGAGACGGTGTCGGGGACGAGCGCCACCCGGCGCTCGCCTGCAGCGCGCTCACGCGGGACGCCGACGATCATCGCTGCCCTCGCGCCACAATGCCTCCAGGCTGGGAGTTGAACCGCCCGGCGAGCGGTCGGGCCCCAAGCTAGCCGCCCCATTTGCGGGTGCGATCGACCGGCGGCGCCGGCGAGGGCGGCCGCGCTCTGCGATGCTCGGGCGTGGCAACGACACGAGCAGTCGATCCCAGGGCGAGACGCGCGGGCCTGACGGTGTCGACGGCGGCGCTCGTCGCTCTCGCCGTCGGCGGCGCAACGGCGATCGGCGCCGCCGGGCCGCCGAGGACCAGGAGCGGTCCGAACGGCCGCGGCGGAGGAGGAGGTCGGCCGGCAGCGAGTGGCATCTCGGTCGGCGTCTGCCCGGCGGCACACTGGCCGCTCTCCCGGCTGGCGGCGGCGACGGTCACCGTGCCGGTTGACGAGGGCGACGTCGGATCGGTGCGGCCGGAGGTCGCTGCCGGTGTCGGCGGCGTCATCCTGCTCGGCTCGAGCGCGCCCGCGAACCGTCGCGCGCTACTGCGACGCTTGCTCGCCGCGGCCCCGGCCGGGACCCGCCCGCTCGTGATGGCCGACGAAGAGGGCGGCAGCGTGCAGCGGCTGGCGAACCTCGCCGGCTCGATCCCCTCGGCACGCCAGATGGGCGCCACGATGTCGCCGCCGGCGATCGAGGCGCTGGCGACGGGCCTCGGGCGGCGGCTGCTTGCCGCGGGGGTCGACGTCGACCTGGCGCCGGTGCTCGACCTCGACGGCGGCCCGGGGCCGAGCAGCACCGACGCCGACGGGACCCGCTCGTTCTCGCCACGCGAGCCCACCGCCGCCGCCGACGGGCTCGCCTTCGCGGCCGGGCTCGAGCGCGCCGGGGTGCTGCCCGTGGTCAAGCACTTCCCCGGCCTCGGCGGCGCCACTGGGAACACCGACCTCGAGCCCGCCGCCACCCCGCCGCTCTACACGCTCGAGCACGCCGGCCTGCTGCCCTTCGAGGCGGCAATCCGCGCCGGCGTGCCGGCCGTGATGGTCTCCAACGCCACCGTGCCGGGCCTGACGACCGTCCCGGCAAGCATCTCGCACGCCGCCATCGACGGGCTTCTGCGGGGACGGCTCGGGTTCCGTGGACTCGTCGTCACCGACTCGCTCTCGGCGAGGTCACTGAGCGACATCGGCCGCTCCGTCCCGTCTGCCTCGGTCTCGGCGATCGCCTCGGGCGCAGACCTCGTGCTCTTCGCCTCAAGCGCCGATGCGACGGGACCGACGACCGCCGCCATCGTCAAGGCGGAGACGACAGCTGTCGGGCAGCGGGTGCTCTCGCGCTCGACCCTCCTCGCCGCGGCGACCGAGGTCCTTGCCGCCGAGCACGTCCGCGGCTGCACCGCTTGACCGATATGCACTGCCGCGCCTGCCGGGCGCGCCGCGGTGCCGACTGACTACCCTGGACCGGTGCCCGACGCCTCCCTCCCCGCTGTCGACGAGCGCCTCGCCGGTGAAGGGGCCGGTGAAGGGGCCGGTGAAGGGCCAGGACCGAGCGAGCCAACCGGAGCGGCTACCTCCCTCGGCGAGAGCGGTCAGCACCGCGGCCTCGGCCGGCGCCGGCGCTGGTGGCGGACGACCGCCGAATGGATGTCGGTCGCCGCGGTGGCGCTGCTCGTCGCCGTTCTGCTGCGCACCTTCGTCGTGCAGACCTTTTTCGTGCCCTCCGGGTCGATGCTCCCGACGCTGCAGATCGGCGACCGGATCATCGTCGACAAGCTGTACGGCCCGATCCACCGATTCGACATCATCGTCTTCCGTCGCACCCCGGGGGACACGAGCACCACCGATGCCGACCTCGTCAAGCGCGTGATCGGCCTCCCGGGCGAGACGATCTGGTCCAAGGGCGACACGATCTACATCAACGGCAAGGCGCTCAACGAGTCGTGGCTGCCGACCACGACGGGCTCGTTCTGCCCGCAGGCGAGCTTCGACATCGCCCGCACCACGATCCCGGCGCACGACTACTTCGTGATGGGCGACTGCCGCGGCAACTCGGCGGACTCCCGCACGTGGGGATTCGTCCCGGCCTCCTACGTCGTCGGCAAGGTCTTCGTGGTCGTCTGGCGCCACGACCACCCCTGGCTCCACTGGTTCTGAGCGGGCCGCGACCGCGCGCAGGCGGCGGCGGCCTAGCGTCGTCGGGTGGACATGAGCGCTGTGCCGAATCGGATCCTGC
>DAHUZG010000287.1 GCA_027306715.1 Acidimicrobiaceae bacterium | reverse complement strand
GCCAAGGTGTTCAGGACGGGACTGCTGAGCGAGGCCGATGCAGCCGATATCGGCTGGGCCCGGGCGCCGCTCTCGCGCCTGCACGCCGAGCCCGCCGAGCAGCTGCTCACCCGAGGTGGAGCGCTCGTCCGCCGCCGGGCGCGGGTCGACGCGGTGGTCGCCGAGCACGCCGCGACGCCGGACGGCAGAGCGGGCGGCCGGCACCCGGCGGTGCGCGGAGTCAGCTGCGACGGGGTCCTCGTCGAGGCCGAGGCCGTCGTGCTCGCCGTGCCGCACACCGCCGTCGAGCTGCTCCTCCCCCCCGGGGCGCTTGCCGGTGCGGCGTCACCGGGTGGCCTCGGCACCTCGCCGATCATCGACGTCAACATCGTCTTCGATCGACGGGTGATGCCCTACACCCTCGCGGCCGGCATCGACACCCCGGTCCAGTACGTCTTCGACCGCAGCGACGCCGCCGGCCTCGATCCTGCCGACGGGCAGTGCCTGGCGGTCTCGGTCTCCGGCGCCGACGCCGAGCACGGTGACCGCCCGGAGGTCCTCGTCGAGCGCTACACAGCGGCGCTGCGCCAGCTCTTCCCGGCGGCGCGGCAGGCGCAGGTGCTCGACGCCGTCGTCACCCGCGAGCACGAGGCGACCTTCCGCGGCGCCCCCGGCAGCGCTGCGCTGCGCCGGGCGAGCACCACCGCCTACGGCAACCTCTTCCTCGCCGGGGCGTGGACCGACACCGGCTGGCCGGCGACGATGGAAGGTGCCGTGCGCAGCGGGAACACCGCCGCGGCCGGGGCGCTCGCCGTGCTGGCCCGCCGCGGTGGGCGCGTGCCGGTGCCTGCAGGACAAAGCGGCGATCGGGCCGGACATCCGCCGATGGGCGCGGTGGCGACGGGAGGCAACCTCTGATGACCCGTACCGGCAGCATCCCGGCCGTCCTCGAGCGCGCCAAGGCGCTCGTCGGTCCCAGCCTGCGGCGAGCTGTCGAGCTGCTCTCGCCCGAGCTACGCCCGCTCGCCGCCTACCACCTCGGCTGGTGCGATGCCGACGGCCGTCCGTCCGCCGATGACGGCGGCAAGGGGGTGCGTCCCGCCCTCGCCATCCTCTCCGCCGAGGCGGTCGGGGCGCACCAGGCCTACGGGGTCCCCGGCGGTGTCGCCGTCGAGCTCGTCCACAACTTCTCGCTCATCCACGACGACGTCATCGACGAGGACGCCGAGCGCCGCCACCGGCCGACGGTGTGGTCGCTTTTCGGCATCGGGCGCGCCGTGATCGTCGGCGACGCCATGCAGGCGCTCGCCCAGCAGGTCATCCTCGACCCGAAGCTGCTCGGGCTGGTTCCCGAGCTCGCCGGCGACGACCTCTCGGCTGCCTCCGCGGCACGCTGCATCGCCGACGCCACCGCCGAGATGATCGCCGGCCAGGCTCTCGACATGGCCTTCGAAGCGGTCCCGACCGTCGACGTCGAGGGCTGTTTGGCGATGGAGGCGGGCAAGACCGGCGCGCTGCTCGGCTGCGCCTCGTCGATCGGTGCCGTCCTCGCCGGCGCCCCCGAGGGCTCCGTCGCTGCCCTGAAGCGCTTCGGGGTCGAGCTCGGGATGGCGTTCCAGGCCGTCGACGACCTGCTCGGCATCTGGGGAGACCCGGTGGCGACGGGCAAGCCGGCATCCTCGGACCTCCGCCAGCACAAGAAGACGCTGCCCGTCGCCGCCGCCCTGGCGGCGGGTGGGGCGCTCGCCGAGGAGCTCGCCGGCCTGCTCTGCGAGAGCAGGCTCGAGGAGCGTCAGGTGTCGCGCGCCGCCGGGCTCGTCGAGACCCTCGGCGGGCGGGAGGCCGCCGGCGAGGAGGCCGAGCGCCGTCTCGGCTCGGCGCTCGCCGCGCTCGAGGATGCCGACCTCACGCCGAGCGCCCACGACGAGCTCGTCGAGGTGGCACGTTTCGTCGTCGACCGGGAGCACTGAGCCGGGTGCGGAGAGAGCCCGGGGAGCCGGGAGAGAGGGGCCAGCAGCGATGGCAGTGACGGAGCGGCCGGCAGCGGCGAGCGCCGAGGAGCTCGCCGAGGCGTCGGCGACGCTGGCGCGCGCCTGCGAGCAGCTGCGAGCGCTGCAAGCGCCGGAAGGCTGGTGGAAGGGCGAGCTCGAGACCAATGTCACGATGGATGCCGAGGATCTCATGCTGCGCGCCTTCCTCGGCATTCTCGAGCCTGACGACGTCGCCCGCTCCGCGGCCTGGATCCGCTCGCACCAGCGCGCCGACGGCACGTGGGCGAACTACTACGGAGGGCCGGCCGACCTCTCGACCACCGCCGAGGCCTACGTCGCCCTGCGCATCGCCGGCGACCGGCCCGACGAGGAGCACATGGTGCGCGCCGGTGCGTTTATCACCACCCACGGGGGGATCGAGGCAACGCGCGTCTTCACCCGGCTGTGGTTCGCCCTCTTCGGTTGGTGGCCGTGGGAAGAGCTGCCGGCCCTTCCGCCGGAGCTGCTCTTCTTGCCCGAGCGGGCGCCGTTCAGCATCTACGACTTCGGCTGCTGGGCGCGCCAGACCGTCGTCGCCCTCACCGTCGTCGCCGCCTACCGCCCGGTCCGACCGCTCGCCTTCGGCATCGACGAGCTGCGCAGCGGCGTCCGCCCCGAGCAGCTGCGGCCGGGCCTGCAGGACTGGCGCCGGCGCTTCGTGCTGATCGACGACTGGCTGCACCGCTACGAGTCGCTCGCCAAGCGGCGACTCGTCAACTCGACGGTACGCGGGGCGGCCCTCGCCCGCGCCGAGCGCTGGATCCTGCGCCGCCAGGAGGCCGACGGCAGCTGGGGCGGCATCCAGCCCCCGTGGGTGTACTCGATCCTGGCGCTGCACCTGCGCGGCTACCCGCTCGAGCACCCTGTGCTGGCGCGTGCCTTCGAGGGGCTCGAGCGCTTCACCGTCCGCCAGGGTGAGTGGCGCTGGCTCGAAGCCTGCCAGTCTCCGGTGTGGGACACGGCGCTGGCGGTGGTCGCCCTCACCGACGCCGGCGCGGCAGGCGACGACGAGGCGATCGTGCGTGCCGGAAGCTGGCTGCTCGGCGAGGAGGTGCGCTACCGCGGCGACTGGGCGGTGCGCCGGCCCGATCTTCCGACGGGTGGCTGGGCGTTCGAGTTCGAGAACGACAACTACCCCGACGTCGACGACACCGCCGAGGTCGTGCTCGCCCTGCGGCGGGTCGCCCACCGCGACCCCGCGGCAGCCGAGCGGGCGATCGAGCGGGCCGTCCGCTGGTCCCAGGGGATGGTCTCGAGCGACGGCGCCTGGGGTGCCTTCGATGCCGACAACCTGCGCGAGGTCCTCTACGAGCACCCGTTCTGCGACTTCGGCGCCGTCATCGACCCCCCGAGCGCCGACGTCACCGCCCACATGGTGGAGATGCTCGCCGAGGAGCCGGCCGCCGACCAGGTCCGGCTACGGCGGGGGATCGCCTGGCTCGTCGAGCACCAGGAGCAGGACGGCTCGTGGTACGGGCGCTGGGGTGTCAACTATCTTTACGGCACCGGCGCCGCCGTGCCCGCCCTCGTCGCCGCCGGGATGGCGATCGGGGACCCGGTGATCCGGCGGGCCGTCGAGTTCCTCGAGCGCCACCAGAACCCCGACGGGGGCTTCGGCGAGGACATCCGCTCCTACGACGACCCGTCGCTGGCTGCACAGGGCGCCTCGACGGCATCGCAGACCGCCTGGGCGCTGCTCGCCCTCGTCGCTGCCGGCGAAGCCGACTCCGACGCCGCCCGCCGTGCCACCCGCTGGCTGTCGGCGACCCAGCTCGACGGCGGGAGCTGGGACGAGCCGTACTACACCGGCACCGGCTTTCCCGGCGACTTCTACATCAACTACCACCTCTATCGCCTTGTCTTCCCGGTGATGGCGCTCGGCCGGTGGTGCTCGGCGATGGCGCCGGCGCTCGGATGAGAGCACCGCTGTTCCTCGTCCCGTTGCGGGTGGAGGAGCTTCTCGTGCGCCGCGGCGCGCCGGGCGCCGCCGTCTGCAGGATCGGGATGGGCCCCGTGCCGGCGACCGCGGCGCGGGTGCGCCTGGCGCCGTCGATCGAGCCGGGACAGCCGGTGGTGCTGATCGGCATCGGCGGCGGGCTGCGGGCCGGGCAGCGGCCCGGGGACGTCGTCGTCGCCAGCGAGGTCTCGGGCCTCGACAGCGACGAGACCCTCGAGCTGCGCACCGCCGGCGAGGTCGCCGAGTTGCTCACCGGTGCCGGGCTCCGCGGCGTCGTCGCTGCGCCAATTGTGTCCTCGGCTCGCATCGTGCACGGAGAGGGTCGTGCCAAGGCGGCAGCGCGTGGGGCGGCCGCGGTCGACATGGAGTCGCTGTGGTGCGCCCCGCTCGCGCGGGTGACGCCTTTTGCTGTCGTGCGCGTGCTGGTCGACGTGCCTGCGGCCGAGCTCTCGGTGCTGGCGCGCCCCGCAGCGCTGTACGCCGCCGGGCGAGCCCTGGCGCGTGCCGCCGGCGCGCTCGGGCACTGGTCGCCGCGCCCTGCCGACGCCACCGCGAGCCGGGCCCGCGGTCCTGTGTCGCTGGGCTCGGCTGAACCGCTCCGCCACCTCTTTCCGTTAGCCTCTCTAACTACCCCCGACGAAAAGGACTGATCCCTGCCGTGGGCATCCCCATCCGCCAGAACCTTCGCATGGCGAGCTATCTCATGACCCAGCGGCTACGCAAGGTCGAGAAGTTCCCACTCATCGTCGAGCTCGAGCCGCTCTTCTCCTGCAACCTCGCCTGCCCGGGCTGCGGCAAGATCCAGTACCCCACCGAGGTGCTGCGCCAGCGGCTCACCCCCGACGACGCCATCGGGGCGATCGAGGAGTGCGGAGCGCCGATGGTCTCGATCGCCGGCGGCGAGCCCCTCCTTCACCCGCA
Organism: Acidimicrobiaceae bacterium; assembly: GCA_027306715.1. Classification (GTDB taxonomy): domain Bacteria; phylum Actinomycetota; class Acidimicrobiia; order Acidimicrobiales; family Bog-793; genus DAHUZG01. The sequence goes on along the minus strand of DAHUZG010000287.1, from coordinate 1,096 downwards.
GATCACCGACATCGTCGAGGGCCTCATCAAGCGGAAGAAGTTTGTCTACCTGTGCACGAACGCCGTGCTCCTGCGCCGGAAGATGGACCGTTTCACGCCCTCGCCCTATTTCTCCTTCGTCGTCCATCTCGACGGGCTGAAGGAGAGGCACGACGAGGCGGTCGACCGAGCAGGGGTCTTCGACGAGGCGGTCGCCTCGATCCGAGAGGCGAAGTCACGTGGCTTTCGCGTGACCACCAACTCGACCTTTTTCAGCAACGACTCCCCGAAGACGGTACGGGAGGTGCTCAACTTCATCAACGACGACCTGAAGGTCGACGCCATGATGATCTCCCCTGCGTACGCCTACCAGAAGGCGCCGGACCAGGAGCACTTCCTCGGCGTCCGCCAGACCCGCGAGCTTTTCGCTGCTGCCTTCGCCGACGGCCACCGGAAGCGCTGGCGGCTCAATCACACGCCGCTGTTCCTCGACTTCCTCGAGGGCAAGCAGGACTACCAGTGCACGCCCTGGGGGATCCCGAGCTACTCGGTCTTCGGCTGGCAACGCCCCTGCTACCTGATGGCGGACGGGTACGCCAAGACCTACCAGGAGCTGCTCGAGACCACCGACTGGTCGAAGTACGGTCGTGGCAACGATCCGCGCTGCGACAACTGCATGGCCCACTGCGGCTACGAGCCGACCGCGGTGATGGCGACGATGCACTCGCTCAGGCAGTCGCTTCGCGCGGCTGCCGGGACGCACTGAGCGTTGTACGCGTCGGGGCGCTCGACGAGCTGGTCACCGGCGGTGGAGCCGCCGACGACGAAGCCTGAGCCGAGAAGGTGTTGTGGTACTTGTTGAAGTCCTCCGGCCCTGGCGCGCCTGGGAAGTTGACCTGCCCTCGGGGTGAGACGGCTGCTCGAGCGTTGCTCGAGTGCCAGCTGGCTCAGAGCGCCGCCTCGGAGCCGACGGCGCTGTTGGCAGACCGCTGCGCCACCGGCGCAGCGTCGTCGATGGGGGCCGGCCGCTGAGCATCCCCGGTGTCGAGCGAGCGCCGCAGGGCGGCGAGGATCGCACCGCCCTGGCTGGCCAGACCCGCCACCAGCTCGTTCATCC
>DAHUZG010000214.1 GCA_027306715.1 Acidimicrobiaceae bacterium | reverse complement strand
TGAGCCCGGTCCCCTTTCCCGGCGGCGCGCCCGGGCACGTGACGGCCTGCCCGGTCGTTCTGCCGGGAGCTGGCGGCTCGCTGCCGGCGGCGCCTGCCTGTTTGCCGCCAGCGGACATTGAGACGCCTGCCACGAGGTTCGGCGGTACCGGCGCCGCCCGGGCGTCGCAGAACGGCTCGACGAGCGCAGCCGTCCCGTGCGGGGAGCCGGGCCGATGACCATCTCGACCGCCGGCGCCGGCGCACCGGCGAGACCCGTCGAGGGCGCGCACGCCAGGCTGACGAGCGGAACGGTCCTTTCGACCTCGCCGGTGGACTCGCCGGCCGCCGCCCGCGGCGCGCTGACCATGGAGGCCCTTCACCTCTCCCGGGACTTCCGCCTTACGCGCGGCACGACGCTGTCGGCGGTTCACGACGTCTCGTTCGGCCTCTACTCGAGCGCCGTGGTGGCGCTCGTCGGGGAGAGCGGATCAGGCAAGTCGACGGTCGCCAAGATGCTCGCCGGGCAGGAGCTGGCGACGTCGGGCACGATCGAGCTCGCCGGCAGGCCGATCGAGGTGCTCCGCCGGCGTCAGTTCCGCCGCTACAAGAACCAGGTTCAGTACGTCTTCCAGGACCCCTTCGCCTCGCTCAACCCCGTTCACACGGTGCGCTATCACCTCGCCCGCCCGGTGCGCCTCCACCGACCCGTCGGCAGCCGTCGCCAGCTCGAGGAGGAGCTCGTGCGCGTCATGCAGCAGGTCCGCCTGACGCCCGCCGAGCCGTTCCTTGACAAGTACCCCCACGAGCTGTCCGGCGGCCAGCGCCAGCGGGTCGCGGTCGCCCGCGCCCTCGCGGCGCGACCGAGCGTGCTCCTCGCCGACGAGCCGGTCTCGATGCTCGACGTCTCGATCCGCCTCGAGATGCTGAACGTGCTCGACGAGCTGCGGCGCAATTTCCAGCTGGCGATGCTCTACATCACCCACGACATCGCCTCGGCGCGCTACTTCGCCGACGAGGTGCTCGTCCTCTACGCCGGCGAGGTCGTCGAGCGGGGGCCGGCCGAGGAGCTCACCCAGCAGCCCGCGCACCCGTACACTCAGCTGCTCGTCTCGTCGGCACCGGATCCCGACGACCTCGGCAGCATCCTCCGTCGCGGCGGCAGGGCCGCCATCCACCAAGCCGGCGAGGGAGCTGCCGGAGTGAGCGGCTGCCGGTTCCACCCGCGCTGCTCGCTCGCCGACGACCGCTGCCGACGTGACGTCCCGCCGCTCATGCGGATCGGCCGCGACCGCGCGGCGGCATGCTGGCGGGTCGACGTGGCGGCGCCGGCTGCGCTCCGGGCGATCTCGGGACCGACTGCCCCGGCTGATCCGGCCGGCGCGCCGGGACAGGGACCGCAGGAGCAGCAGCCTGATCAGTCCTCACGAGGGGGGTTGAGGTGATGAAGACCTAGTCATCGCCGTCCCGCCGGCGCGGTCAGAGGCGGGACGGCCGTCATTTGCGTAAGCGCTTTCATTCAGACCCCCGGCGCTCTTCGTGCCACCGCCGGGCTCGCCAACGGCCAGAGGGGGGGCGCACACCCGGCACGGCGACCGCACCTGCACAGGCTCACCTGCACAGGCTCATTTGACAGAGACGACACCAGACGAGAAAGGTATCTCACACATCATGAGACAATGGTTGAAGCAGAAGAAGCTGCGGGTCGTGCTCGCAGCCGGGCTGGTCAGCACCGGGGCGCTGGCCGCGACGGCCACCGTCGCCTCGAGCGGCGCCTCGGCGCAGTCCAACGTCACCTTGACGATGGAGTCGAGCCCGGTGAACACGCTCACCCAGACCTACAACCCGTTCAACAACACCTCGTCGATCTACCTCGTCGGCGGCGCCTCGTTCATCTACGAGCCGCTGCTGCAGTTCGACGCCGCCAAAGCGGGCGTCATCTACCCGTGGCTGGCGACCAAGTACGCCTTCAGCGACGGTGGCAAGAAGGTCACCTTCACCGTCCGTCAAGGGGTCAAGTGGTCCAACGGCACCCCGATGACCGCGGCGGACGTGGCGTTCACCTATGAGCTCGAGAAGGCCAATCCGTCGATCGACCTCTGGGGCCTCGACATCACCGGCGTCAGCACCTCGGGGAACAACGTCACGATCAGCTTCCCGACGGCTCAGTACACCAACCTGCAGAACATTGCCAGTGTGTACATCGTTCCGAAGTCGATCTGGAGCACGGTCGGCAACCCGTCGACCTACGCCGACGCCACCCCGATCGGGACCGGCCCCTACGTCGTCGGCACGTTCACCCCGCAGGGCTTGACGCTCACGAAGAACCCGAGCTACTGGCAGGCGAGCAAGGTGAAGATCCAGACCCTCGACTTCCCCGCCTACAGCTCGAACACCACCGCCGAGGAGGCGCTCTTCGCCGGCCAGCTCGACTGGGCAGGCAACTTCATCCCCAACCTGAAGTCGCTCTTTCTCAACAAGTACAGGGGCTCGACCGCCTGGGAGGCACCGCTCAACACCGTCACCCTCGAGCCGAACCTCAACAGGTTCCCGCTCAACGAGCTGGCGGTGCGGAAGGCGATCAGTCTGGCGGTCAACCGTGACGCCATCTCCAAGCAAGGCGAGGCGACCCTCGAGCCGCCCGCGACCAACGCCAGCGGGATCACGCTGCCGGAGTTCAACGCCTACCTCTCTCCGTCGGTCGGCGGCGACACGCTGAGCGGGGCCGCCGATCCCGGAGCTGCCAAGGCGCTCCTCCAGAAGGCCGGCTGGACGCTCAAGGGCGGCTACTTCTACAAAGGCGGCAAGGAGCTCGCCTTCACCATCGACGACCCCTCGAACTACACCGACTACGCCGCTGACGCCACGATCATTGCCAGCGACCTGCGCAAGGCAGGAATGAACGTGAGCTTCAACGGGATGTCCGACACCGGGTGGACGACCGCAGTGGCCACCGGCAACTTCGACTCGATCATCCACTGGTCGAACACCGGCACCAACCCGTTCACGATGTACGACGCCTGGCTCGACAGCGCTTACGACACGAGCTCGGCGACCGGTGACTACGAGCACCTGCACGACCGGGCGATCAACTCCGAGCTGAAGAAGGTGGCCACGGCCCCGAACCTCGCAGCAGAGAAGGCAGCGCTCGCGCCTGTCGAGGAGTACATGGCCAGCAACATGCCGCTGATCCCGCTCGTCTACGGCGTCGCCTGGTCCGAGGTCAACACGTCGAGCACGACGGGATGGCCGACCCCGAGCAACCCCTACGAGTCGGCACAGCCGGCGAGCCCGACCAACGAGGTGGTCGTGCTGCACCTTTCCCCGAGAAGCTGAGCACGGCCGGATAGCGGACGAGAGCCCGGGAACCACGAGCACGAGGGGACGGCCCGCCCTACTGGGCGGGCCGTCCCGCGGCCCCGACGCCGCCTGCCCGGCAGTGAGCCGCTGGCGACACCCGGAGCACCGCGGCGAGAACGGCGCCTGGCGCCCTTGTCGGCTCGCGCCATGCGGCGTTGGGACTCGGCGGCCGACGCCGCCGCGGCGACGGCGGTGACCCCGCCGAGGGCCGTGCGGAAGACCACGAGCATCGGGTACGAGCTGGACAAGGCGCTGGCGAGCTCGGCGGCACCCCAGAAGGCGACCATCGTCACCGCGCCGATCGCCCCGTGGTCGGCACCGTCGAGGCTGAGCACCGCCGCCCGGGCGACGATCGTGTCGCGCCGCGCCGCGCCGCGCCGCGCCGCGCCGCCGCCGACGACGACGACGACGCGGTCGAGCTTCTCGACGCCCCCACGCGGCCATTCCGCAGCGTGCTCGCCAGCCTCCTGCCGCAGCGTGCTCAACTGACCTCCTCGGGCGCCGCTCGACTGGCGAGACCCCGAGCCGTCCGACGCGAGCCCTGTCCGACCGGTCGTGCCGATCGCCTAGGATCTGCGGACGCCACATGGACCTGTGGTGCAGCTCGGAGTGCACGCCGGCCTGTCAAGCCGGAGGTCGCGGGTTCAAATCCCGTCAGGTCCGCGTCAGAGGCGGCCGGCATCACAGCCGGGAGGAGGACGAGCACCGGCGGGCAGCCGCTCGCCTACGCGGTCGGGTAGCTCAGTTGGCAGAGCGCGCGCCTGAAAAGCGCGAGGTCACCGGATCGACGCCGGTCCCGACCACGGCAACAGTCCAGCTCACGAGGTTGTAGCCTCTGAGCCGAGGTCGCCGGAGAGCCCACCGTGCCCCGGGCGTGCCCCAACGGGACGAGTCGCTACGGTCGCCCGCGGTCACTCGCGTGACGTCGCGGCAAATGGCCGTGGATCGCCGACCACAGTCCGTAACAGTTGTGGACCCCTTCTTTTCGGAAAGGCTCCCGATGATCATCGCCATCGCCGGCGCGTCCGGCTTCGTCGGGCGAGCCCTTGCTGCGCACCTGCTCGAGGGCGGGCACGACGTGGTCGCCCTCAGTCGCTCCGTGACCCCCGCACCGGCGGGAGCGAGACCCGTCGCCGTCGACGTGGGCGACGAAGCCGCTACCGCCAGCGCCCTTGCAGGTGCCGATGTCGCCTACTACCTCGTCCACTCGATGGCCGCAGGCAGCGGCTTTCGCGAGGTCGACCTCCGGCTCGCGAAGGCGTTCGGTCGGGCGGCCGCGCGGGCCGGTGTCGGCCGCATCGTCTATGTCGGAGCGCTCGGGAACGCACCGAGCTCCGAGCACCTCGCCAGCCGGCACGAGGTAGGTGCAGCGCTTGCCGCAGGGGGCGTGGCCGTGGTCGAGCTGCGCGCCGCGGTGGTGTTCGGTTCGGGCAGCATCTCCTTCGAGATGCTGCGCTACCTGACCGAGCGACTGCCGACGATGGTCTGCCCCCGTTGGGTGCGGACCCGGATCCAGCCGATCGCGCTCGTCGACCTTCTCGCCTACCTCGAGCAGTCCCTCGAGGTCGCACCGGGGGTGTACGAGATCGGGGGGGCCGACGTGACGACGTACCGCGAGATGATCGCCGCCTACGCCCGCGTCCGGCGCCTACGCCCCCGTCGCATCCTCGACATCCCGTGGCTCACCCCGCATCTCTCGTCGTACTGGGTCGACCTCGTGACGCCCGTCGATCGCTCGGTCAGCCACGCCCTGATCGAGAGCCTTGTCACCGAGGTCGTCGTGGTCGACCCCGAGCCGGCGAGACGGGCGTTCTCGGTCGCACCGATGGGGGTCGAGCACGCCCTAGCCGGCGCGCTCGACGACCAGGACGAGGAGGTGACCCGTTCGCTGTTCGCGCGCCGGGACGGTCTCGTCGACGGCGTCTACTCCGTCGTGGTCGACGTCGCCGTCCCAGCAGGCAGCAGGGGCCTGCTCGTTGGCGATCTCGAGTCGATCGGCGGGCGCCTCGGCTGGTACGGAGCCGCACCCGGGTGGATCGCCCGGCTCGTCCTCGGGCGCCTCGTTGGCGAGGACCTCCGACGGCGTCGGCCGCCGGAACTGGTGCCGGGAGCGCTCGTCGACTGGTGGCGTGTCGCCCGGGTCGGGCCGGGCGAGTTGGTGCTGCGCAGCGTCGGATGGTTCCCCGGCGACGCCTGGCTCGGGTACCGGGTCGGCGACGGTGCTCTCCGCCAGGCAGCAGCGTTCCGTCCCCGTGGCATACCGGGCTTTCTCTATTGGAAGCTGCTCGCCCCGGCGCACCGGGTCGTGTTCGACCGAATGGCACGCCACCGTGTCCTTCGTCCTGCCCGGTCATCCAGTGACGACCGGCGCCGACAGGACGTCAAGCGCCGGAAATGAACGAGGGCTCGGTGCGGGCGGGCCGTCGCCGGCCGTGGCGCGAGAGTCCCCGTTCGCGCCGTCGAGCCCGTTAGGCGGCCGTGAGGAGCTGTGAGCATTCGCCGACGACCAGCATGCGCCCGTGCTTGGGGCCGTCAAGATGGCATCGGGGAAAGTGAAAAGGGGGACAAAGGGGGGTTCAGATGCGCAGATCCTTCTCGCCCAAGGGAGTGGGGCGGCACCGCTGGCGGCACCGCCTGATCGTCGGAGCGGCGATCCTCGTCACCGCCATGGTCGTGCCCGCCGCCGCAGCGAGCCCGGCCAGTGGCCTCGTGCTGGCACACTTCGTGCCGACCGGGCCGCTGGCCGTCGCGCGAAGCGGAGCCGGTGCGGCACTGCTGGCCAACGGAACGGCTCTCGTCGCCGGCGGCATCACGACAGGCGGCGTGACGACCGCCAGCGCCGAGCGCTTCGACCTGGCGAGCACCAGCTGGTCGCCCACCGGTGCTCTTCACGTCGCCCGGACGGCGGCGGTCACGGTGGCGCTGGCAGGGGGGGCGGTGCTCGTCGCAGGTGGCGAGACGGTGAGCGCGACCGGGCGGGCGGCAACCGCGGACAGCGAGCTCTACGACGCCGCGAGCGGGTCGTGGAGCGAAGTCGCGCCGATCCCGGGAGCGCGCTATGACGCCGCCGGCGTCGTCCTCGGCAACGGTGACGTGCTCGTCGCCGGCGGCTTCACCGCCACCGGCTCGAGCCTCGCCCCGACCGCGTCAACTGAGCTCTTCGTTCCCGCCACCCACACCTGGCACGCCACAGCGCCGCTGCCGGTGGCGGTGGGAGAACCCTCGGCAGTGCTGCTGGCGAGCGGCGAGGTGCTGATCGCCGGCGGGGCCGGGGCAGGCGGCCCGCTCGCCGCCGCCGAGCTGTACAACCCGGTGACCGGCCACTTCACGCCGACCGGCCCCTTGCCCGGACCGAGGGCACGCGCCGCTGCCGCCCGCCTCCCCGGCGGTGCCGTACTGCTAGCCGGCGGCGACGCCGGAGGCTCGACACAGGCAACGGCGGCGAGCGAGCTGTACCAGCCGGCGAGCGGCTCGTGGGCTCCCGTCGCCGACCTGCCGGTGGCGTCGAGCGGGGCGAGCGCCACGGTGCTGCCCGACGGCAACGTGCTCGTCGCCGGCGGCGCTTCCGCAGCCGGCGCGCCACTGGCCGCGGCAGCTGTCTATTCCCCGCCGACACGCAGCTTCGCCGCCACCGGAGGGCTCCCGGTCGGCACGGCGGGGGCGACGGCGACGGCGCTCCCCGGCGGCGAGGTGCTCGTCGCTGGCGGCGAGACAGCCGGCAAGGGCGGCGCGCTGGCGGCGACGGCTGCAAGCGCCATCTACTTCGCCGGCGAGCCCGTCTCGATGCAGCTCCCCGCCACGGCCGCGTTCGTCGTCGGCGCGCCGACCGGCGTCACGCTCGTCGCCGGCGGGAACCCGGCTCCGGTTCTCTCGCTCGCCGGCCAGCTGCCGGCTGGGCTTAGCTTCGCGAGCGGGGCGGCAGGGTCGGCGACGATCCAGGGGACGCCGCTCGGCGCCACCGCAGGCAGCTATCCGTTGACCGTGTCGGCATCGAACGGGGTCGGGGCGGCGATCCGGCGCGCGTTCAGCCTCGTGGTGTCCACCGCACCGGCCGCGGGCTACTGGCTCGTCAGCAAGGGCGCCACCGTGGTCGGCTTCGGCGACGCCGGCGGCTACGGGTCGGTCGTCGTGAGCCCCGTCGTACGCCCGGTGATCGCCGCCGCAACCACCCCCGACCACCACGGCTACTTCCTCGTGACCTCTCGCGGCAACGTCTTCGTCGAGGGCGACGCCGCCTGGTACGGGTCCCTTGCCCGCCGCCGGCTGCGCCACCCCGTGGTCGGCTTCGCCACCTCCCGCGACGGTCGCGGCTACTGGCTCGCCACCCGCTCGGGCTCGGTCTACAACTTCGGCGACGCACCCTTCCTCGGCTCGGCGGCGCGTGCCCGCCTCACCGCTCCGGTCACGGCCTTTGCAGCCACCCCCGACGGCGACGGGTACTGGCTCGTTACTGCCGACGGGACGGTGCTCAGCTTCGGCGACGCCCACGCCTACGGAGCGGTCGACGTCAACCCGCGCACGCGTACCGTCGTCGCCATCGCGCCGACGCCGGACGGCGGCGGCTACTGGCTGGCGACCAAGTCCGGCAACATCTTCAACTTCGGCGACGCCGGCTTCTTCGGCTCGCCGGCATCACGCCACCGCAGGGCGAGCATCGTCGCGCTCGCCGCCGGCCCCGACGGGCGCGGCTACTACGCCCTCAGCTCGGCGGGGAGCGTCTTCAACTTCGGCGATGCCGCCTTCTTCGGCTCGACTGTCCACACCCGACTGTCGGGCGCCGTCTCGGCGATCGTCCTCGGTCCGCCCCGGGCTCCGGCGAGCTAGCCGGGACCGTCGGCGCGGCCGGTCCGGCGGGTTCCCACTAGCATCGGGGACGGGGTGATGACGTGACGGCGAACGACTTCTGGGCGCTTCGGACTCACCGGGCCTGGGTGGCTGCGGCCCTGCTGGGATTGATCGCGGCGCTTCTCGGGAGCTTCGTGGCGAGCGGTGCTGCACCAGCCGCGGCGGGAAGCGTGGCATCGGTGCGATCGGCAGCGGTGCGGAACGTGCCGAGCCGTTCCCCTCGGGACAACGCCAAGGCAGTGGCTGAGGCGAGGGCGATCAACCTCCAGCTCGGCGACCTCCCGAAGGGACAGAAGTGGGCGGGCTCGCCACAGCCGGGCAGCACCAAGGTCACCGCCGCCGCCGGGAGAACCGCCGCCAAGTGCCTGGACAGGCTCGGCGCCAAGAGCGCCGACCCCTTCGGCACGAGCCACTCGCTCGGCGGCAACGTCCTCGCCGACGTGCTCTCGCCGCAGTTCGCGCCGAAGGGCGGGATCGGGCTTCCCGGCGCCAACTCCGAGGTCGTCGTCGTAGCCGCTCCGGGCGTTGCCACAGCGGACCTGGCGGCGATCGCCAAGAAGGGCAGCCTCGCCTGCCTCTCTGCCCAGTACCTCGTCGACACCGAGGCCAGCGGCAGCGGCAAGGCCCACGTCACGGCCAGCTTCGAGAAGGCGCCGCGCCACGGGTCCGGCAATGGCGGCGTGCACATCACCTTGCTCGAAAAGGGCGGCTCCCTGCCGCTCACCCTCTACAACGACGAGTACTTCTACGCCGAGGGCAACGCCGAGGTCGTTTTCTCGTTCCTCGATCTCGGCTCAGCTTTCAGCTCGAGCGCGGCGACGGCGACGGTAGCCAAGGTGATGGCCCGAGCCGCCAAACTGGCACGTTGAGCACGACATCGATGCGTCGACGCCAGAGGGAGAAGCGATGAGAGGCGGGGCCGCCCGTCGTGTGCGGGTTGGCCGTGCCCGGCTGCGCCCTGCATCCCTGCGTCGTGCCGCCGCCGTCGCCGCCGGAGCGGTACTCGCCGCCACGGCCGCCGCCAGCCTCTCGCCGAGCGCCGGAGCAGAGGCGCGCCGCACCGCCGCATCGAGTGCCGCATCGAGTGCCGCAGCGAATGCCGCAGCGTCGGGATTTCGCGTCGTCGCCATCTCCCCGGCGAACGGCTCGCGCGGCGCTGACGGCGGCTCGCCGGTCGTCGTCAGGCTGTCTGGCGACCCGGCGCCGGCCAGCCCGCACCCCTCGCTGTCGCCGGCGGTGGCGGGCAGCTGGGGCATCTCCGGAGCGAGCTTCGTGTTCACCCCCGCCGGCGCTTTCGCCCCCGGCACGAGGGTCCACCTCGCGGTCCCCGCCGGCATCGCCGACGCCGCCGGCCACCGGCTTTCCCGCCCGGTGTCGGCCAGCTGGTCGGTGCGGCCGCTGGCGCTCGTCCGAGCCGAGCAGATCCTCGCCGAGCTCGGCTACCTGCCGGTCGGCTTCCGCCCGAGCACGCCCGGAGCGCTCAGCCCCGGCGCCCTCGCCAAAGCGGCGTTCGCCCCGCCGGCCGGAGCCTTCGACTGGAGCTGGGCGGCACCTGCCGAGCTGCGCTCGCTGTGGACGCCGCAGCGCCCGTCGGTCGTCCTCACGGGGGCCCTGATGGCCTTCCAGGCCAAGCTCGGCCTACCTGACAGCGGCGCGCTCGACAGTGCCACCAGCGCCGCTCTTCTCGCTGCGGCCCGCGACCCGGCGCCGGCGGTCGACCGGCTCGGCTACAGCTATGCGCTCGTCAGCCAGGCGAGCCCGGAGACCTTCACGCTCTGGCACGACGGCAAGGTCGCCGTCGAGAGCGCTACGAACACCGGCATCAGCCAGTCACCGACCTACGTCGGCACCTTCCCGGTGTACCTGCGCTACGAGACCCAGGTGATGCGCGGCACCAACCCCGACGGGCAGCCCTATGCCGACCCCGTCAGCTGGGTCGCCTACTTCGCCGGTGGCGACGCCGTGCACTACATCGCTCGCGGCGCCTACGGCTACCCGCAGAGCCTCGGCTGCGTCGAGCTGCCGTGGAGCCAAGCGGCATCGGCCTGGCCGCTGCTCGGGATCGGGACCCTCGTCACCGTCGAGCCGGCTCCCTGAGCCCGCCCGCGCGAGGCTGACCGCGCCGCCTGCTCCTCGCCCCGCGCTTGGATCAGGGAACGAGCACCAGCCCGGACGGAGGCTCGATGTCGAGCGACGGCACCTCGTCGGCCAGCACGACCGGCGTCGGGTAGCAACCCGTGAGGCACGCCGAGCAGTACCCGTCCTCGCCGGCGCCGATCGCTTCGAGCATCCGGGCGAGCGAGAGGAACCCGACGGAGTGGGCGCCGAGGTGAGCGGCGATCTCGTCCTCGGGGAGGTTCGCCGCCAGCAGCTCGCTTCGATCCGGGGTGTCGATGCCGTAGAAGCAGCTCCAGCGGAACGGGGGCGACGAGACTCGCAGGTGCACCTCGGCGGCGCCGCCGTCGAGCAACATGCGGACCATCTGGCGGGTCGTGGTGCCGCGCACGATCGAGTCGTCGACGACGACGAGGCGCAGACCGGCGATGCTCTCGCGCAGCGGGTTCAGCTTCCGCCGGACCGCTTCGCGACGCGCCTGCGGCGTCGGGGCGATGAAGGTGCGTCCGATGTAACGGTTCTTCACGAGACCTTGACCGAACGGGATCCCGCTCGCCGCGGCATAGCCCTCGGCGGCGGGCACGCCGGAGTCGGGAACTCCGATGACGAGGTCCGCCGAGGCCGGGAACTCGGCGGCAAGCAGCTCGCCCATGCGGCGGCGGGCCGCGTGGACCTCCCGCCCACGCAGGATCGTGTCGGGACGGGCGAAGTAGACGAATTCGAACACGCACAGGCGCGGCTCGATCGGCCTGCCGACGAACGGCCGGCACGAGCGGATGCCGGAGCTGTCGATGACCACCATCTCTCCCGGCTCCACCTCACGGATGAGCTCGGCTCCGACCACGTCGAGCGCCGGGCTCTCCGAGGCGATGACGTAGCTCTGCGGTGACCCGCCCGGGGCGCCGCTTTCCGCCGGCGGCCCGAGCCGGCCGATGCAGAGCGGGCGGAAGCCGTTCGGATCACGCACAGCGATGAGATGGCGGGCGTCGATGAGCCCGAAGGAGAACGCGCCCTCGAGGAGCGGCAGCACCTCGCTCAGCGCGATCTCGAGGGCATCAGGGTCGCTCGGGGAGCGCGCCTGCATCGCCCGGCTGACAAGCTCGGCGACGAGATCGCTGTCGGTGTCGAGCACTCCGGGCAGCACTCCTGCCTGATCCTCGAGCGCGGCGACGTTCGTGAGGTTGCCGTTGTGGCCGAGAGCAAAGCCCGCCTCCCCCATCGATCGGTACACCGGCTGGGCGTTCTGCCAGATGCTCGGACCGGTCGTCGAGTAGCGGACGTGGCCGAGACCGAGGTGGCCCTGCAGGGGCGAGAGCGAGCGGGCGTCGAACACCGAGGTGACAAGGCCCATGTCCTTCACGACCGTGATCTCGTCGCCGTCGCTGACGGCCATCCCCGCCGACTCCTGGCCGCGGTGCTGCAGAGCGAACAGCCCGTCGTAGATCAGCGGGGCGACGTCACTGCCGGGCGCGTAGACGCCGAACACACCGCAGGCTTCCCGCACCCTTCCATTGTGCCATCCCGCCGCCTGCGATCGGCTCCCCGGCCTGAACCGGCTGGCCGCGGCCCGCGGACGGCGACGCCACGGCACCCCGACGCTGACACAGCGGCTCGATAGCCTGCCGCCCGTGATCGACCTCCACACCCACTCGACCTGCTCGGACGGATCGGAGCGACCCGGTCGGGTCGTCGAGCTGGCCTCTGCTGCCGGCTGCTCGGCGCTCGCCCTCACCGACCACGACGGCCTCGCCGGCATCGCCGAGGCGCGGCGGCGCGCCGGCGAGCTCGGTATCGAGCTCATCGCCGGATGTGAGGTGTCGTGCCGCTTCGAGGTTGGATCAATGCACATGCTCTGCTATTTTGTCGAGGACACCGGCAGCGTGCTGGCCGCCGAGCTGGGCCGCCTGCGTGACGACCGCGACGTGCGGAACGAGAGGCTGCTCGACCGCCTCGCCGGCCTCGGCATCACCCTTTGCGGTGCCGAGCTGGCCGAGGAGGCAGGCGGCGGCGTTATCGGGCGACCGCACTTCGCCGCTCTCCTCGTCCGCCACGGCCACGCTTCAAGCTCCGAGGATGCCTTCGAGCGTCTGCTCGGCAAGGGCGGCGCCGCCTACGTGGCCAAGGCGCGCCTCGAACCGGCCGGCGCCATCGCGCTCGTCGCTGACTCCGGCGGAACGAGCGCCGTGGCCCACCCGCTCTCGCTCGGCCTCGACCCCACGGCCCTCGGACGGGTGCTCGGCGAGCTCTCCGCCGCCGGCCTGACCGGGGTCGAGTGCTACTACGGCCGATACGACCCCGGGACGAGGGCGGAGCTTGTCGCCCTTGCCCGCCGGCACGGTCTTGTCCCGACCGGCGGCTCGGACTTCCACGGCAGGTACAAGCCGGACCTCGCCGTCGGGTCGGGTACGGGTGACCTGCAGGTCCCCGACGACGTAATTCCCGAGCTCGCCGCCCGCCGCCGCCCTGCACGCCCGGGCCGCAACCCTTCCCGGGCCGGCGGCTGACGCCGGCACCGTCGCCCGGCGAGGTACCGGGGCGGGCGCTCAGCGACCGCCGGCGAGCGCGAGCGCTCCGGCGGCGAGCGCCGCCTCCCCCGCCGGCGAGCGCGTCGGGCCGGTCGAGGGTGAGCCCACGGCGAGCAGCCGGGCGCTGCCGAAGCCAAAGACCCGGCCCCGGCGCGTGAGCAGCCAGTACCCCTCGCCGAGCGGCGCCGCGGCGATGGCGACCGCGGCGCCGGCATGATCCGACGGGCGCAGCTGCCCACGCGGGCGCGCCGATCCGAAGGAGTAGACGTCGCCTGCGCCGGTGACGACCCAGTAGCCGGTGCCGGCGGCATCGGCGGCGATCGCCACCGGGCGTCCGATCCGCCGGCGTCCCTGCAGGCCGCCGAGCGCGGGCACCCGCCCGACAGCGGCGACAGCGCCGTTCGAGCTGAGCACCCAGCAGCCGCCACGTGTGCAGGCAAGGGCCACCTGCCGCGGAGGCGCTGCCGCCGGCACCCTGGCGGGGCCGGCGGGGCCGGCGGGGCCGGCGGCACGGGGAAGGTGCTGGTGCTCGAACGCAGCGCGGAAGCCGTAGAGCGACCCGGCGCGGGTGAGAAGGACGTAGCCCCGGCCCGAGGCGGCGATGGCCACGACCGGCGCCGCGGGGCGCCGGCGGTGCAGGGAGCCGAGACCGCGAGCTCCGCCAACGGCAAGGACGCGACCGCCCACGGTCGCCACCCACCATCCACGCGGCGCGGCGGCGACGCCGGCGACGCGCCCCCGACGCGCCAGCCGCAGGTCGGGTCCTCCGCCGACGGCGAGGTCGCCTCGGGCGCCGAGCGCGGCAAAGCGCTCGGCCGGCAGCGGCGGACGCCCGACTGCGATCTCCAAGGAGGCGACTCCGGCAGAGCCGAGGGCGTCGGTGACCTGGACCTCGAGCGGCAGCGTCCCGGTCGCCCCCGGGCGACCGGAGAGGGTGCCGCCCGATCCGAGGATGAGGCCGAGCGGCAGCGTGCCTGTCGGGATCGACCAGCTGTAGGGAGGAGTCCCGCCTGTCGCTTCGAGCGTGGCGGCGTAATCGCGCCCGAGCCGCCCGGGCGGCAACGACGAGGTGACCACGCTCGGCCCGGGGGCTACGGCGACGGTCAGCTGCCCGGTGAGGCCGAGCTGGTTGGCGTCTTTGACGGTGACCTCGAGCTGATCGCTGCCTGCTTGCTGCGGCGTGCCGGAGAGCTCGCCGGCGCTGTCGAGCGCGAGACCCGCCGGAAGCGCTCCGACCGACCAGCTGTAGGGCGGCTGCCCGCCCGTGGCGGCGAGCACCGTGTCGTAGGGGGCACCGGCCTCCCCAGCGGGAAGCGCCAGGCTGGCAAATGACAGAGGGGCGAGGATCGCCAGGCCGGATGGCGCCGCGCCGTTTCCGTCGGGGGCGTCGACGACGACCGGCACGGCGCCCTCGGCCAGCGCCGGCACCGTGAAGCTGAGGGCGTCGTCGGAGGTGACGCGGGCCGCCACCGGTCGGCCCCCGACCAGCAGTGCGGTCTCGAGCAGAAAGCCGCTTCCCTGCACGTTGACCACGGTCCCCGGCGCCGCCGACTGCGGCGCCAGCGACTGGACCACCGCCGGAGCGAACTGGTCGGCGCCACTGCTGCAGCTGGCGGCGCTGCCCTGGAGGCGCTCGGCGCCGCGCTCGTCGGTCCCGGCACAGTAGGTGCCCTGCGAGGTGAGCGAGGTGAGCGAGCTCGGGACGTCGTCGAACGCCGGGTCGCCGGATGTCTGCAACGGCACGACAGCCCCGGCCGAGCCCGCCGGCTGCAGGCTCGGGGCGCCGCCGAAGAGCTGTTGCGCTGTCGCCGACGCGGTGCTGCCGATCCCCGGCGAGCTGCCGAGGCAGCTGGCGGAGTCGGTGATGTCGTAGCCCTCGTCGACCACCGGGGCGCCGGCACACGCCGAGGACCCGTCGTCGGCGACGACGTTCGCCTCGAGGGCGAGAGAGGCGCTGCCCGAGGCGGCGACATCGATCGCACCGCCACTGCCGCCGGACCCCGAGCCGGCGGTGTCGTCGACGATCGTCGAACCTTCGATCACCGCCGCCCCTCCGCCAAGGTAGATCCCGCCGCCGGTGGTGGTGGCAGTGTCGCCGAACAGCGTCGAGCCGACGACGTGCAGTGTGCTGCCGAGCGAGTTGACGTCGATCGCCCCTCCGAGAGGGGCAGCACCGCCGGTGAGGGTGAGGTCGATGACGTTGACGGCGGTCGAGCCGCTCGACTCGATGGTGAGGTCAGGCCCCTTGCCTCCACTGTCGATGGTCGCCCCGTCGGGGGCGAGCGGGCCAAACAGGCTCACCGCCAGCGGCGCCCCGCTCACCGGGATCGTCAGCGCGTAGGGGCCGGTGGCGGCCGTGTAGACGCCGGCGGCAAGCTCGACACGGACCGTGTCGCCGGCGTGGCCGTCCGCGGCGTCGGCGAGCGCCTCCTCGAGCAGGCACGGCGCCGGCAGGCTGCAGGCCGCGCCCGACCCGTCCGGCGCGGCGTGCAGCACCACGAGCGTCGACGCCGAGACCGCCGGCGGCCCGCCGGCTTCCAGCTCCAGCCCGAAGGGCACGAGAACGCACGCCACAAGAGCGGCGCGGGCGCCGACCGCCCCGAGACGCCGCCAGCGGTGCTGGCGGCGGGCGCGGCACGCCCAGTCATCTTCCCGGCGCACTGCCGAAGAGTAGCCGCACGCGATCTGGCAGCAGGGGTCGCATCGCGAACCGCTCGTCTCCCCGCCGCCTACCGGCAGTGCCGGCTCGTAGCTGAAGCGACGCACGCGTACTCGCGCGCACCTCGATGCGCTCCGCCCGAGGCGCGCCTCAAGTGCACGCGCTCCGGGTACAGCTGCAGCATGGCGGACGGCCGGCCCGGCACCTGCGGCTCGGGGCGCGATGACGCCGACACGCCGGAGCCCGCGGCGACGAGCGCCCGGCGCGGAGAGGCCGGCGGCGCGGCCCCGGCCCCGGCCCCGGCCCCGGCGAGCTTTCTGGCGCCGATGCTCGCCGAGCTGCACCGCCAGCCGCCTCCGCCCGGCCGGGGGCGGTGGGTCCTCGAGCGGAAGTTCGACGGCCTTCGTGCCGTCGCCGTGCGCAACGGCGACAAGGTCGAGCTGTGGTCGCGCAACCGCCAGTCTTTCGCCACCCGTTTCCCCTACGTCGTCGCGGCGCTGCGAGAGCTGCCGGCTGAGGACTTCACCCTCGACGGCGAGATCGTCGCCTATGACGGCGAGCGCACGAGCTTCGAGCTCCTGCAGCGGCCCGGCTCCCGGGGCCGGCCCGTCTTCGAGGTCTTCGACGTCGTGCACCTGCTCGGCGAGGACACGACGGCCCTCCCGCTCGAAGACCGCCGCCGGCTCGTCGCAGAGCTCCTCGGCGGCGACCGTGAGGGGGTGCTGCGCGCCGTCGAGGAGCTCGACGGCGAGGCAGCGGAGCTGCTGTCACAGGCGTGCCGGGAAGGCTGGGAGGGCCTCGTCGCCAAGCGGCCGGGCTCGCCCTACCGCTCGGGGCGCAGCCGTGACTGGCTCAAGCTCAAGTGCGACTCCCGCCAGGAGCTCGTCGTGGGCGGGTACACCGAGCCGCGCGGCTCGCGGCGGCACCTCGGCGCGCTCCTCGTCGGCTACTACGACGGCGAGCAGCGCCTGCGTTTCGCCGGGAAGGTCGGCACGGGTTTCGACGAGAGCACGCTCAAACAGCTGGGCGCCCTGCTCGTTCCGAGAGAGATCGCCGAAGCGCCCTTCGCCGACCTGCCTCCGGCGATGCGGCGCGGGGCGCACTTCGTCCCGCCCGAGGTCGTCGTCAGCATCGCCTTTGCGGAGTGGACCGCCGGCGGGCGGCTACGCCAGCCCCGCTACCAGGGGCTGCGTCCGGACAAGAGCGCAGCCGAGGTCGTCCGCGAGATGCCGGTCCGCGCCGGGGCTGGCGATGCGATCAGCGCCCACGAATGCCGGCGGTCACGGGGGCGACCGGGGCGCCAGTGACGAGGATCGCCTGGCGGCGCCTCCTTTTTCGTTCCTCGGCGATCAGCGGGTTCCAGAGGGGATCAACGAGCTCCAGAGGGAATCAGCGGGCGAAGAGGTGCCAGCCGAGCCACATCCAGCCGAGCGCCAGCAGCAGGCGCCTGCCGGGGGTGGAGGAGAGCCGGCTCGTGAGCGCCAACAGGCCGGCGAAGCGGCGGCGGGTCGCCAGCGAGAGCAGCTCGCAGCCGGCGAGCAGGCCCGCCGTCGCCGCCCAGATGACAAGAGCGATCGGGCGTGTCATCGGCCGCGTGTCATCGGCCGATGAGTGCCCAGCCGAGCAGGAGCCAGCAGAGGAAGGCGGTCGCCTTGCCGGCCTCGGTACGCGCCGCCAGGTCGTAGAGCGAGCTGACGGTCGGAAAGACGCGCCGCGGGCCCGAGACGTAGGTAGTGAGCTCCCAGCTCGCGGCGACTGCCGTCGCCACGACCCAGGCTGCGATGCGTGGCGACCGGGAGCCGGCCGCCGGGGAACCGGCCGCCGGGGAGCCGGCCGCGCGCCGCGCTGCCCGCCAGGCGATCAGCCCCACGGGCAGATAGGCGAGCGAGGTGAGCACGTCGGCGGCCAAGGTGAACGGGCGCGTCCCGCCGGCGAGCCACGAGTAGCCGCCCACGGCAAGGACGACCACGGCGACGGCGCCCACCCGCGGCACGGTGCTGCCCGCGGCCAGGAACCGCCGGGCAGAGCGGCGGTGGACTTCCTGCCAGTCAGATCCCCGGATGCAGCAGGGTACCCGCGTCGTCCGGGTCCGCCGGGTCGCTCGGGTTTGACGCAGGGCGGCCGGGCGGGGCAGCCTTGGGGACCGGCGGATCGGGCTTCTTCGCGCCCGAGAGGAGACAGCACGACCGATGGGTCACGGCGCGCCCGAGAGCAGCCCCTACGAGCAGGCACCTGCGGGGGAGACCGAGGACTGGGCCCCGAGCTGCCGCGTCACCGCCTTCTCCGACGGCGCGCCACCGGCGTTCCGGGTCCTCGGCGAGATCGAGGTCGGGCTCGACCCCGAAGGCGTCGCCGTCGACCCTCGCACCAACCTGGCATACGTCGCCTGCTCCCGTTCCAATGCCGTCACCGTCGTCGACCTCGGGTCACAGACAGTGGTCGATCGGATCACCGTAGGCGACGAGCCGATCGACATCGCCATCGACGTGGCAACCAACCGTGTCTTCACCGCCGACGCCCGGTGCGACCAGTTGTCGGTGATCGACACCGAGAGCCACAAGGTCCTCGGGACCGTCGGCGTCGGCACCTACCCCGCCGGCCTCGGCTACGACGAGGCAGGTAGGCGTCTTTTCGTCGGAGACACGAGGGGCTGCACGATGAGCGTCGTCGACGTCGATCTCCTCGAGCGCACCGCCACGGTCGAGGCCGAGCTCGGTGCCGGTGCCGTCGCCTACGACCCGCGCAACCGCCGCGCCTACTGCGTCAATTTCGTCGCCGGATCGGTCACCGTCGTCGACACCGAGACGATGACCGTCTACCAGCGCCTCGTCGTCGGTGAGGGTCCGTGCGCGGTTGCCGTCAACCCCACACGCGACGAGTTCTACGTCATCAATTCGCTCGCCTCGACGATCGCCCGCTTCGCGGGCAGCACCTGCGACCACCTCGGCGACCTGGCGGTGCCGAGTGCCCCGGTCGGCCTTGCCGCCGGCGCCAGCGGCGACCGCCTGTACACAGGGAACCGGGGCGACGGCAGCATGAGCATCATGGGCCTCGACGGCTTCGAATGGGCACGGGTGCGGGTCGGCACCGCACCGGGCGGGGTCACCGTGCACCCGCAGGACCCGCGGCTGTTGCTCGTCGCCAACGCCGGCAGCGGCTCGCTGACGATCATCGAGGACCTCCTCGACGGCCCTCCGGCGACACGCCTGGCGGAGGTCGCCCATCCTCTCGTCGGCACGAAGCTGCCGGAGTTCTCGCTGCCCGACCTGCACACCGGCGAGCTGCGCTCCAGTCGCCAGTGGTCGGAGAAGAAGTACATCCTCAACTTCTTCGCCAGCTGGTGAGGCCCGTGCAACGCGGCGGCGCCGGTGCTCGAGCAGCTGCGCCGCCGTACCAGCCGGTCCGGTCTGGAGATCATCCCCGTCAACGTCTGGGAAGGGGTCAACCCCTTCGTCGAGGCGCGCAACTTCTGCGACCTCTGGGGCATCCCGCCGACCGTGCTCGTCGACGAGGACGGCGGGCTGGCGGCACGTTTCGCCGTCCGGGGCGTGCCGACGAACATCTTCGTCGACTCCGACGGAACCGTCACCGCCGTAGGTGGCTCGACGCCCGAGGAGCTCGAGTCAGCGACGGCGCGCCTGCTCGGCTCCTCCTCGCTCATCGACCCGGCCTGACCCCTCAGGCCGGCGGCAGCCGCCGCCGGCCTCGCAACGCCGTCAGCTCTGCGGCAGGAGGGCCGCCGAGACGGTGAGGGCGCGGCTCCAGCGCAGCACCCGGTAGCTGCCCACGTCGTAGATCGTGCGCGGCCTGCCGAATGTGGCGACAGCAGCGCCGGCGTCGACCCCCTGCCAGATGTTCGCCGAGTCGTAGACGAGGAACTGGAACCGCTTTCCGGCATACCAGCCGGCGTCGGACTGCTTGTCGTAGCGGACGAGCAGCCCGTCACGTCCGACCGTGACCGGGCGCACCGCTACCTCGCCTCCGGAGTCGACGGTGACGAGCGAGGAGCTCCAGTAGTCGCCGAGACCGTCGGTCAGGTGATGGGCGGCGAGAAAGCCGGCCAGCTGGCGCGCCTCTTGGGGGGCCGGCGGGCCGAGCGACCCGGCGGCGAACCCGGCGCAGGACAGCGCCAGCACGAGCCCGCTCATCGCCAGCACCGGCCGCCCGGCAGCAGGCCGGGCACGGACCTGGCGTGCGAGCCAGCGGGCGGCGAGCATCGCCGCGTAGACATAGCCGGGCAGCAGATAACGGGCGAGGTCCGGGCTGCCGTCGGTGCCGAAGATGACGAACGAGCAGACGTCGCCGACGATGCCGATCACCAGCAGGTCGTCGAGCACCCAGGGCGGGACCCCCGCCGTCGCCTCAGTGACTGCGGCGGCCGACGGCATGCCGGCAGCCGCAGCGGCAGCGGCAGCGGCGGGCGCGTTGTCAGCGTCAGCGGCAGCGGCGGGCGCCCGGCGGCGCCGCAGGCGCTGCCCTGCCGACCGGCGCCCCGCCGTGGCCCGGCGGGTGGCTCTGAAGGATCCTGACAAGGCGCTCCCGACCGCCCACACGGCGAGGCAGAGCAGCAGCAGCGGCGCCGCGCGCAGCACGAGCGGCGGGCTCGACAGGCCGCCGACGAGGTCGACGACGCCGAAGAGGGCGGCGATGCGGTCCGCCAGGATGCCGATGTTCTCGACGACCTGGCCGGGCAGCGCGAGCACACTGCGGGAGCCGATCGAGTACGTGCCGCCCGCCAGGGCGAGGCCGCGGAGCAGCACCGCCAGCAGAACCGACCCCCCGGCGGCGGCGAGGTGCCGCCGGGCGGCGGCGAGACGGCGCTCCCGCCGTGCCGCCAACAGCCCCGCTGCCAGCACGGGCAGCACGCCGACGGTGAGACTGAGCAGGTCTCCGAGCAGCGCCGTGGCCAGCAGCACCGTCGCCAGAGCCAGGGTGCGGCGGCTCCCGGAGCGGGCGACGAGAGCGAAGGCGAGCAGGCACCAGAGGGCCGTGGCGGCGTGCCATCCCGACTGAAGGAGGAAGAACGCCAAGCTCGGGCCGGGGAAGGCGAGCATCGCGGCCACGACCGCGCAGGCGACCAGTGAAGCGCGGTCGCGGCGGCGGTCGCGCGCCACCCACACCGCGGCGGCGAGCAGCAGCGCCGCGAACACCGCCGGCACGGCCCACATCAGCCACTCGTGGACGCCGAAGATCGCCACCGCGAGGGCGTAGAACGGGACCTCGAGCGTCCAGAACGAGTCGTAGGAGAGGGCCCAGCCGCTAAGAGCGAGGTGGCCGGAGACCACGGTCTGGCCCTCGAGCACGAGGGTGGCACCGTCTGAGTTGCCCCCGAAGGCGGCGCGGGAGGCGATCGTCAAGAGGGCGACGAGGCCCGCCAGGGCCAGCACGCAGGCGCCGGCGGCGGCCACGCGGCGCAGGCGCCGGCGGCGCGGCGCGGCGCGGCCGCCCTCGAGCCCGGCGAGGACATCCGAGCTCGCCGCGTCGCGCAGCTCCGTGGTGGACATGTTCAGACGACCCGCTCCCCTCCACCACGGTACGCCGCCTGCGTCACCTCCTGCGCAGCAAGGCCCGGGCGGAGCAGCCGCGACCACCCCGACCAGGCAAGCAGCGCCACGGCAAGGGCGGTGGCGACTGCCCCGCCGGCAGCCACCGCGGGGCGTGACGCCTCCAGCTGGTGGACGATCACCGATCCGATCGGCACCCCGAGGAAGCAGCACAGCGCCGAGCCGGCGAGCACGACGGCCCGCGCCGAGCGCCGATCGACCGCCGACAGCAGCACGAGTCCCCAGCTCAGATACCACGGCTCGATGGCCGAGTCGAGCACGGCGGCGACGAGCAGAGCCCACCCGAGCGCCGGGACGAGCCCGGTGGCGCCCGACCGCCGGAGAAGGACGAGGACGGCGGCTGCGGCGACCAACAGGCCGGCGGCGCGAGCGAACGAGACCGCCGCCGCCTGACCGGACAGATCGAACAGGCCGAGCAGCTTGCCGATCGCCATCCCGATGCCGGTCGACGGATCGAGCCAGAGATGAACGACGCCGGCGTTCGAGAGACCCCGCGTGAAGCCCCAGCCGAGGCCGGTGGTGACCGCCAGCACCTCGAGGACGCCAGCACCGGCGGCGAGCGCGACGGCGGCGGTCGCCGCCCGGCGCCACAGGGGCGTGGCGGGGGAGCCCGGAGCGGTCCAGCCGATGAACACGAGCCCGAGCGCAGCGGGCAGCTTCACCGCAGCCGCCAGGGCACAGACGAATGTCGCCAGCACGAGCCGTCGCGACATGGCCGCCGCCACGGCGAGCGCGAGCAGGCCGACCATCGGCGCGTCGTTGTGCGCCCCGCCGACGAGGTCGAGCAGCACGAGCGGCGAGCAGGCGACGAGGAGCACGGTGACGACGGGATCGGTGCCGAGGCGCCGGGCGACGAGGGCGGCGCCGGCGGCGGCAGCGACCACGCCCACCAGGGCCACCAAGCGCAGGGCCACCACGCTCGCCAGCACCTGATGCCCGCTCCAGGCGACGAGCCGTCCGTCGAGCCAGAGGAACGCCGGGCCGTACGGCGACACGCTCGGCCGCCAGATCGGATCCGTCAGCCGGTCGAAGGGGCTCGTCGCGCCGAGCACCGCCGGCCCGTGCAGGTAGGGGCTCACCCCGAGGCTGACCATCTGACCCTGCGCCGCGTAGGTGTAGACGTCGCGGCTCAGCACCGGAGCAGTGAGCAGCAGCGGCAAGCTCCAGGCCAGCATCACGGCGCTGACCCCGCGCCAGCCGATGGCGCCGCCGCGGAGCCGCCAGCGGACGAGCCAGAGCCAGGCGAGCGCCAGCAGCGCCATCCCGAAAAGGACGGCGAGGACGCCGGCGAAGGCGGCGGCTCCGGCCGGCGCAGGCTGCGCAGGCGAGAGGCCGGCGGCCGGGACGCCGAAGAACCAGCCGGCGGGAAGGCCTTTGTAGGCATACGGCGAGGCGGGCTGGCTCGCGCCGACGGCGACGGCAGCGCTGCCGACCAAGCCGAGCATCCCGGCGGCTCGAGCCGTGCGCAACGCCGGTGGCGGGCCGCCCGCCGGCGCCGGGACGAGGGCGGCGGTGAGCCGGCCGGCCGCTCGCGCCCACCCGTGACGGCGTGAGGCGCTCAGGCGAAGCCCCCACCGAGCGCCGAGACGGCGAGACCGAGATAGCGGACGCGGCTCACCCACGGCGAGACGGTGCGCCCCCACCACAGCGTCACGGCGCCGTGCCCGACGCTGGCGTTGGTGGCATAGAGAGTGGCGAATTGACCGTAGTAGTCGCCGAGGCCGACGATGGAGAGCAGCAGGACCGCCCAGCCCGGCCAGTCGGCGATGATC
>DAHUZG010000258.1 GCA_027306715.1 Acidimicrobiaceae bacterium | reverse complement strand
GATCGCTGCAGTCGTCGTCGGCCTCGTCGTGATGGTGCTCGGATGGGTACGGGTGGCAGGGAAGGTCGCTGGGGCCGCCCTGCTTCTTCTCGTCGGGCTCGCTGCGCTCGCCGTCGGCGTCCTGCTCTTCACCAGGACGATCTAAGGCCGCCCGGCGCCGGCGGGCCTCCCGATCGAGACAGGACCCGGCCAGGTGGTGCGCAAGTGCTCCTGCAGGGACTGCGTGCAGGGACTGCGTGCAGGCGCCCGGGCCGGCCGGCCGCTCAGGGTTGGTTGGCGGACGGCCAGCGGTCAGAGAAGCTCGAGCAGCGCCGCCTCGAGCTCGGCGGGGGTGGCCGGAACAGCAGCCGACACGCGTGCCAGCTCCCCCTCGAGATCGGCCCGCTCGCGGGCGTCCTCACAGAGCAGCCGAGCGAGGCGCGCCGGGTCAGCATGGAGGATCGCCATCGAGAACAGCCATGCACCGCGGGCGTCGCGGCGCTGGCTGATTCCGACCACCTTCCGGCCGGCCAACGTCACCTCGCCGGCTCCGAGCCCGCTGAAGCAGGCGTGGCGAGACCATCGGCTCAAAAGCGTGCGACCGCGGTGCACCTCGAGGGGTTCCGAGCTGCTGACGACTCTGCTGAGAGCGGCGGTCCACATCTCTCCGAGCCACCACGCCGCCCGCCCGACGTCGGCCGAGTAGAGCGGATCGCCGGCCGGGACGAAGACGTCGAGCCAGCACTGCGAGCCGGGTTCCACGAGCACCGCTGCGCCACCGCTGCGACGACGCACGACAGCGACGCCGGGCTCGCGCCGCCGTGGCTCGGGCTGCGAGCTGCCGAGCACGAGAGCAGTCGAGGTCGGGCGGCAGAGGACGGCGCTACGACCTTCGACCCGCAGCGGGACGACGAGCTCGTCAGGGGCCGCCAGGCGCCACGAGCGCGACCAGAGCCGCGGTGACAGAACGATCCCGGGCGCCGGTCCCGGGACGGGCCCGGAAGCCGCTGGCTGCGAGACGCGATATCCAAGAGCCGCCGCCACCCTAGATGGCGACAGCGCGCTCGAGCTCGGCGCCGACGTAGGCGGACCACTCCGAGCGCAGCTCCCCGCCTGCGACGAGCAGCCACACCCTCGAGCGCGGGGCGTGCGGTCGCCGGCGGAGCATGAACCCCGACTCCTCGAGGAGCCGGTCTTCCTTGGCGGCATTGCAACGCCGGCACGCGGCGACGACGTTGTCCCAGGTGTGCGTGCCGCCGCGGCTTCGCGGCACGACGTGGTCGATGTTCTCGGCTTGCCCGCCGCAGTACTGGCACCGGTGACCGTCGCGGGCGAACACCGACCTGCGTGTGATCGCCACCCGAGTCTGGCGGGGAACGCGGACGTAGTGCTTCAACCGGACGACGGAGGGCTCGGGGTAGCGGGCGCGAACGGAGTGGAACTCGGCTCCCGTCCCGTGGACAAGCTCCGCTCGCCGCTCAAGGACGAGCACGAGGGCCCGCCGGGAGGACACGACACAGATCGGCTCGTAGGTCGCGTTCAGCACGAGCGACCGGCCGACCATCCTCAGGCCCCTGCGCCGCCGGGTGCTCGGTCCACATCCGGAGGCTATCGCACGCGCCGACGCCCGCTGCGGTAGCGCACTGCCTGGCGCGCCGCGCCGCACCACTGCAACCATTCGATCAGCTCGAGCGGGTCGGCAGGCTCGACTCGCCCGCCATAGGCGGTTTCCCAGCGAAAGCGCATCCAGCCGGAGTCCGGCATTGGCACCGGTGGCCAGCGCAGCCACCAGCGGCGTGGGACGAGGTCGATGAGGACGCGCACCGCTGTCGGCCACAGCGCCGGGGCACGTGCCAGTAGCGGCAGCACGGCCACAACGCTGCGAGCGAGCGGAGCCGAGCCGGCCGGCCGCCGGCGTCGGGCCGGCCGGCGCTCGCCGTTCGCAGCCGGTCGCGCCGTGGCGCGCCGCCGGCGGCTCAGTGGCGTCGCCGCAGACGGGCCGCGAGACGGCGAGCGGCCCCGGCGAGCGGCGTGGCGGCGCTCGTCAGCCCCGTCCCGGACGGGCCCCCGGCTGGCGGGGAGGACCCAGGTCCGACGCCAGCCGGCGGGGCGGTGGCGGGTCCGGCGGCAGGCGGCGGGGAGGCGGCCGGCCCACCCTCGTCACCGCCCTTGGCGCCCCGGAGCTGCCGCAGGCTGCGCTCACCGAGAAACGACGCCGAGAGCATGACGAGGAAGCCGCAGGTGCCGAGCAGGAGCGAGGATCGGAAGGTGAGAACGAGGACGGCGAAGCCGGCGATGAACGCCAGCGCCGACCAGCGCAGCGAGCGGTTGCCGACAGATCGCTGGCCGTCGTTCCGCACGCGATCGACGAAGGCACGGTCATGCTCGTAGAGGCTCTGCTCCATCTCGTGGAGAATGCGTTGCTCTTCTTCGGAAAGCGGCACCTTTCACCCCTTCCGAGGCTGGCTCCGGGCTTGTTCCGCTCTCGACCGGCCGGCGCCCGTGCCTGCCGGTCCCTCATCATCGCGCACCTCTGCCAGCCGAGACAATGCACCAAGAAAGTCCCGGGCGCCGCTCGCCGTAGGCGTGGAGTCGCCGCCGACGCTGATCGCCGCCGACCCGAAGCGTTCCCGCACCGAGGCCGCGGCGGCGTCACGAGCGGCGGCGCGCCCGGTCGGCTCGGCCCCGCCGAACAGGTCCAGCTGCCACGGTCTGCTGGCGTCGAGCTCGACAAGACCGGAGAGATGAACGCCGAGCAGTCGCACCCCGCCCGCCAGGCTCACCTCCTTGGCGAGCTCGACAACGACCTCGGCGATGAGCTGGGGTTGGTGCTCGGCTCTGCGAAGGGTGCTCGAGCGGGTCCGCGTCGAGAAATCGCCGGAGCGGACCTTGAGCGTCACGGTGCGCCCGGCAAGGCCGGCTTCGGACAGCCGGGCGGCTACCGCTCGCGCCATCGCCTCGGCCCGCCGAACGAGCTCGGCTCGCTCCCGGAGGTCGACGGCAAAGGTCTCCTCGTGACCGATCGAGCGCGTTGCCCTCTCCGGCTCGACCCGCCGCGAATCGCGCCCGCTCGCCAGCTCGTGGAGGTTCGTGCCCTGGGCGACGCCGAAGAACCGGACCAGGCTCTCGAGCGGCACGGCAGCGAGATCGCCGACCGTCGAGACACCGAAGCGCCTGAGCTCACGGGCCGAGGCGGGCCCGACGCCCGGCAACGCCCGGACCGGATGGGGACGGAGGAAGTCAAGCTCGCGCTCGACCGGCACGACGACGACACCGTGTCCGGGCGAGGGTGGCTCGCCGGGCCGGCCGACGCGCGGCTTGGCCGCCTCGGAGGCGAGCTTGGCGATCAGCTTGGTCCGGCCGACACCGACCGAGCAGGTGAGCTGCAGCTCCTCGCCGATGCGACGGCGCAGAGCGATGGCGATCGCCGCCCCCTCGCCGAGGAGACGCCTCCCGCCCGAGACGTCGAGGTAGGCCTCATCGAGCGAGACCGGCTCGATGAGAGGCGTGAAACCGTCCATCACGGCGCGGATCTGCCGGCTCAGCTCGCGGTAGCGCGCGTGGCGGGGCGCGACGAACACCGCATCCGGGCAGCGGCTACGAGCCTGGGCAGTCGGCATCGTCGACGACACACCGAAGGCGCGTGCCTCGTAGCTCGCCGAGCAGACCACGCCCCGGCCACCCATGCCCCCGACGACGAGTGGCCGTCCTTTGAGGAGAGGGTCGTCGAGGGCCTCGACAGCGGCGAAGAAGCAATCCATGTCGACGTGCATGATGGCGAGGCGGTCGCACTCGCCCGCAGACGGTGCACCCGTCATTCGGCGAGCACGAGGCGGCGGAAAGCCTCGGCGTAGGCAACACCGGCAGCGCTGGCAGCTTCGGCGGCGCGCGCCAGCACGACCGCCCGCGGCCACTCGCCGCCCTCGCCGAGCTGGCTGCGATGGCAGAGGACTGCCGCCACCTTCTGCTCGATGCTCTCCGAGATGTCGACGAGCACGTTCGGCTCGAGCGAGCCGGACAGCAAGACAACCTTGACCTGGTGCGGCCGGCCCCGCTCGGGGAAGTACAGCGGAGACGCCGCGGCCGGGGCGACGGCATCGAGCGTCGCCCAGGCAACAGCACGGTGATCGTGGTGGTTGACGTAGCCCTCACCGAAGAAGGCGGTCAGCGGGTCCGGGCAGAGCACGACCTCCGGCCGGAGTCGGCGAACAGCGGCGACGATCTCGCCGCGCGTCGCGGCGTCGTTCTCGAGCTCACCGTCTGGGTGACCGAGCAGGCTGATCGAGGTGAGCCCGAGTGCCGCTGCCGCTCGTTCGACCTCGCCTGCGCGCCGCTCGACAAGCTCGCCGGGATCGCTCGCCGGATCCGTGGATCCCTTGTCACCGCTCGTGCAGACGAGCAGGTGGACCGCGGCGCCAGTGGCACTCCAGCTGGCGAGCGAGCCCCCGCAGGAGACGTCGGCGTCGTCGGGATGGGCGTAGACGGCGAGAGCGCTCAGCGGCGCATCGCCGAGCAGCGTGGGTGTCACCGCTCAGAATGACTGCCGGCCGGCCCCGCCGGGAGTCGGGCGTCGGCACCTTGGTGGTGCTTCGGCTCGGTGTGCTTGCGGAGCAGGCCCGCCTCGCGGGCGAAGTCGCCGGCGGTGGCAAATCCCTTGTAAACGCTAACGAATCGGAGATAAGCGACCTCGTCGAGGTCGCGCAGCCGGTCGAGCACGGCGACGCCGATCTGATCGCTCGTCGCCGCCGCGCCGTGGCGCCGGACGGCTTCCTCGACCTCGCCGGCGAGTCCGAGCACGACGTCCTCGCTGACCGAGGTGCTCTTGCAGGCGGCTGCGATCCCCGCCGTCAGCTTGGCGAGCGAGAACGGCTCACGCTCGCCCGATCTCTTCAGCACCGAGAAGGGCGTTGGCCCGGCAAGACGCTCGACCGTCGAGAAGCGCGCCCGGCAACGGGCGCACTCCCGCCGGCGTCGAACCGCCGAGCCGTCCTCGGCCTCGCGCGAGTCGATCACCCGGTCGTCGCTGGCGCCGCAGGCCGGGCATCTCATCGCGGGGAGGCTACTGTCCCTTCCCGCCTCAGCGGCGGTGGCCGAAGCCCGCCGCACCACCCGGGACTGCCGAGCGGCTGAGGTGCTGTCGGAGCCCAGGCCAGCGGCAAGGGCAGGATCGTCACACCGCCGGGGTCTCATGGCACGACGAGCACGTCACCGGGTTGGAGCGCAGCGCCATCGAGCTGGCGACCCAGCGAGTCGACGAGCGAACGGGGATCAGCGCCCGGCTCGACCCGCACGGCGATCCCCCAGAGGGTGTCGCCGGGTCGGACGACATAGCGATAACCCCTGGCGGTCGCCACCGTGCCGGGCAGCCGCACAGGATGCGTCGCGCCCGAGGCACGCAACGCGCTGGCTCCGAGCCACAGCGCAGCGATGCCGCCGACAGTGAGCGCTCCGGCCGTGAACCGTGCAACCGGGCTCGGAGCGCGACGCCGCACCGCCGCCGGCTCGGCAGCCGCACTGGGAAGCGCCGCGGCGCTGGTGCGGGCACAGGGACGGGACGAACCTGCGATCCCCCGGCGCGCCGGCGCCGCACCGGCGCCGCCTTCGGCCCCACCGTCGAGGAGCCGGAGATGAGAGCCGCGGCCCCCCGGAGGCGCCGGGCGCACGCTCCGCTCGGCGGCCGGACGGCGGGCGGCGGCACTGCGCCGGCCGGCAGCTCCTGGGGGCACCCCTCGAAGTTGGTGTCCGAGGGCCTCGGGGACTGCGGCCATGCTGCTCTCCTCTCCTCGGCTCCGCCGTTCGACGCAGGGCCGGCGGGGCTCCGCGTCCCAGGGCCGGTGGTCTCCTCTGATCGTCCGAACGTACGTTCGCTCTGTCATCGATCTTCGCAGAACGTCTGTTCGCCGTCAACCGGCGGGGCGAACAGGCGTTTCACGAACAGATGTTTGCGTTCGGGTGTGTCAGTGGCTATCGTCGCCCCGGCCGGCGAGCGCCGCCGGTTCCCGTTCGGCCGCGACAGCGAGCGTGGGCGACCGGTGGCGCGAGGAAGGGCGACGATGAGCGCAGCGGCGTTGACCGGCAAGCGCCGGCAGATCCTCGAATTCATCGCAGCACAGGTGCGCGATCGCGGCTATCCCCCGACGGTCCGCGAGATCGGCGAAGCAGTCGGTCTGAACTCCTCGTCGACGGTCCACACGCACCTACAGGTGCTCCAGCGCGGGGGCTACCTCACCCAGGACCCGACCAAGCCGAGGGCGATCGTCGTCCACTTCGAGCCGGAGTCGGGCGCCGCGCTCGGCCCCCGCCCGGTGGTTCATGTCCCGGTGGTCGGCAACGTCGCAGCCGGCACCGGTGTCCTCGCCGAGGAGAACGTCGAGGAGGTGCTCCCGCTACCGGAGGACCTCACCGGCCAGGGTCACCTCTTCATGCTGCGTGTGCGCGGAGACTCGATGGTCGAGGCGGGGATCCTCGACGGCGACCTGGTCGTCGTGCGTCAGCAGCCCGACGCCGAGAACGGCGAGATCGTCGTGGCCTCGCTGCCCGGCGGCGAGGCCACGGTCAAGTACCTGAAGCGGCGCCGGGGCCGAATCGTGCTGGTGCCGGCCAACCCCGGCTACAGCGAGATGGACCTGGCACCCGAGGACGTCACGCTGCACGGGAAGGTGGTCACCGTCCTCCGCAAGCTCTGAGGCCGCAACATCCCCGCAGCCCGGCCGGCTGCAGGTTCGGGCCGGCTGCGCCGGCGGGGCGAACCGCCCGGATCCGAGGGGTCGCCGCCGGACCGGGCCTGCCCGCCGGGCCTGCCCGCCGGGCCTGCCCGCCGAGTCTCAGCCGCCGGGTGCCGGCGGCGAGATCAGCCAGCCGTCGAGCACACGGTAGGCGTGCTCGAGCTCGGCCCGGGTGACGTGCTCTCCTGGCGTGTGGGCGAGGAGCGGGTCAGCGGGGCCGAAGTTCGCCGCCGGCACGCCCCGGGCGGAAAATGTCGCCACGTCGGTGTAGCCGAGCTTGGCACGCGCTGTGCCGCCGGCCGCCGTCACGAGGGCCGCCAGCAGGGGGTGCGTCAGGTGCGGGGCCGCAGCCGGGGCGACGTCCTCGACCGTCAGCTCGTCGCGCGACGCGTCGAGCCGTGGCTCGAGCAGCTCGCGCAGCGCCGCCAGCGCCCGCTCGGGGTCGCGGTCGGGGGCGAAGCGGTAGCTGAGCCGAAGCTCGGCCAGATCCGGCACGACGTTGCCGGCGATCCCGCCGCTGACGCCGACGGCGATCAGCGACTCCCGGTACTCACAACCCTCGATCGTCGGGCGCCGCGCCGGCAGCTCCGCCAGAAGAGCGAGCACGGGGGCCAGCCGATGAACGGCATTCTCGCCGACCCATGGTCGGGCCGCGTGGGCGCGCCGTCCCCCGAGGCGCAGCACGGTGCGCAGCACTCCCTGGCAGCCGGCTTCGACCACACCTCCGGTCGGCTCGAGCAGGACCGCTGCGTCGCCGTCGAGCAGCTCGGGTCGCCAGGCGATGATCTCGAGCAGCCCCGACTCCGGCCGTGCCACCTCCTCGCGGGCGTAGAAGCAGAGCGTCACGTCACGGGCCGCCCCGGCCGCGCCGCCGTGAGCGTGGATGCGGGCGTCGACGGCGTCGGCCAGCGCCAGCATCACCGCCAAGCCGCCCTTCATGTCGGCAGCGCCGAGCCCGGCGAGCACCTCGCCCTCGACCCGGGGCGATTCGTTGCCGGCCGGTGGGACGGTGTCGAGGTGGCCGGCAAGCACCACGCGCTCTCCTCCAGTCGCCGTCCTGGCGACGACATTGTCCCCGACGCGGTGCAGCTCGAAGGCGCCGAGCGCCCCGAGCCGCGCCGCCACGAGGTCGGCGAGCGCCGACTCCTGGCGGCTCACCGACGCCACCGCGACGAGGTCGGCGGTGAGCCCGAGAAGGTCCGGCGCCGCGGCCGCCTCAGGCCGAGACGCCGTGGTCACGCAGGATCTCGTTGAGCCGCGCCTTGTCGTGACGCTCACCCTCGCCGAGGCGGCGGATGACGAGGACGCACGGCAGGTGGAACTCGCCGCCGGCGAAACGGCGTGGGCGGCTGGCGCCGACGGCGACGCACCACGGCGGCACGTGGCCGCGCCCGAGCTCCTCGCCGCTCTCGGCGTCTATCACCGGGATCGACGGGTTGAGGATCGTCCCCTCGCCGAGCACGGCGCCGCGACCGACCCGCGCGCCCTGGGTGACCATGCAGCGGCTGCCGATGAGGGCGTCGTCCTCGACGACGACCGGGACGGCGTTCGGCGGCTCGAGCACGCCGCCGAGGCCGACGCCGCCCGAGAGATGAACCCGCTCTCCCACCTGCGCGCACGAGCCGACCGTCGCCCAGGTGTCGACCATCGTCTCAGCCCCGACACGGGCACCGATGTTGATGTAGCTCGGCATCATCACGACGCCGGGGGCGATGTAGGAGCCGCGGCGCGCCGAGGCCCCGGGGACGACTCGGACGCCGGCGGCCGCATAATTCCGCTTCAGGGCCAGCTTGTCGTGGAACTCGAACGGGCCGACCTCGGTCACTGCCATCTTCGAGAGCCGGAACAGGAGCAGGATGGCCTGCTTCAGCCACTCGTGGACGACGACAGAGCCGGATTCGTCGATCTCCGCCACGCGCGCAGCACCCTTGTCGAGCAGCTCGATCGCCTCGTCGACGGTGTCGCGGGAAGCCCCGTCAGACAAGTCGAGCATCGGTCCCGCCGCCCACAGCTCGCCGATGCGCTCCGCCAGGTCCACCACCGGCCGGCCACGCTACCGGAGCTGCAGCCGGGAGCACGACGTCTTCTCGGTGCCAGCCCGACGGCGCCCCGACGACACCCTGACTACCCACGAGGAGGAAGGCAGGGCACGCCCGGGGGCCCGGCGCCGGCGCCGAGCGGCGGTGGCTCGCCGCCTGGCGGACCGCCTCGTGCAGCGCGCCGCCACGGGCCCGGGATGCCCGAGCGGATCGCCGAGAGCCCGGCGGCAAGAGCCATGATCCCGGTGGAGGCGTAGAAGGCGGCGTGCAGCGCCGAGGTGAACGCCACCGCCAGCCGCCCCGCCAGCCGCGCCGAGCCGACGAAGATGGCGAACGCGAGGCTGCGAGGTATCGATCGCGAGGCGATGAGGATCGCCATCGAGAAGGAGAACACCATGCCGATATTGCCAAAGGTGCGCAGCATTCCCGACGAGATGCCGAACGCGTCAGGAGGCGAGGCCTTCATCACTGCCGCAGCGTTGGCGGGGAAGAAGGCGCTCCCGCCGATGCCGTTGATCACCGTCGCCACCACAACGAGCCAGAGCCCGGTGCGAAGCGAGAACTGGGCGTAGACGAGCAGGCCGAGCACCTCGAGGGCGAGGCCGGCGGTCGTCGGCACGAGCGGGCCCATCTTGTCGACGAGTCTGCCGGCATAGGGACCGGCGATGGCACCGACGACGTAGCCGGGGACGTGCAGGATCGACGCGCCGATCGGCGAGAGGCCGCGCGGACCCTGGAGGTACATGATGACGAGGAACAGCGTGGCGAAGTTCGCCAGCCCCTGGAACAGCGAAGCCAGCAGCAGCGGCGCCATGGTCGGGATGGCGAAAAGGCTCAGATGGACCATCGGCTCGGCCTGGGCACGCTCGATCCAAAGGAACGCGACGATGCAGGCGATCCCGCCACAGAGGAACCCGAGCACGGTCCCGTCGAGCGGCGTGGTCGCCAGCTCGGTGACGGCCCAGAGCACGCCGAACAGCCCGAGACCGAGAGACACCATGCCGGCGAGGTCGAGCCGATGGCGCTGGCGCTCGGCGCGCTCGTGCAGCACCCGCAGCGCGGCGACCACGGCGACGACACCGATCGGCACGTTGATCCAAAAGATGTAGCGCCAAGAGACGTAGGTGACGATGAGGCCACCGAAGACGACGCCGAGGACGGCGCCGAGGCTCCATCCGATGCTCGTGTAGCCGTAGGCCTTGCCCCGCTCGCCCGGCGGGTAGAGGTCGGCGATCACCGCGCCGCTGTTCGCCGTGACAAAGGCACCCCCAACCCCCTGCAGGAGGCGGAAAGCGACCAGCGCTCCCTGGTCCCAGGAGAGCGCGCAGAGGGCGGAGCCGATCACAAAGACGAGGAAGCCGGCTTCGTACATCCGGACCCGCCCGTACATGTCGCCGAGGCGCCCGACCTGCGCCGCGAGCAGGGTGAGCACGAGCAGGTAGCCGACTACCACCCAGATCACCGAGGAGAGCGACACGTGCAAGCTGCGCTCGATCTCCGGCAGGGCGAGCACGACGATCGTCGTGTCGATGGCGGTGATCAGCACGCCGGTGAGCACGACCGTGAGGGCGAGGGCGCGGCGGCGCCCCGACACCGGCGCAGAGTCGGCGGAGGCCCCAGGCCCACCGCCACGGCCGCGTGCTCGCGTGCCGGATCGGGTTCGGGTGGCGGCGCCGGACCGGACGCCGACCCGGTGGGCGGGGCCGGGGGCGAACCCCGGGGCGGAGTCGGGGACGGTCCCGGCAGCGGCGTCTACGCCGGCGAGCGGCGCCGGTTCGAGCGCCTCGCCACCGGAAGCCGGCCCGTCGGCCGGCGCACCGCCTGCCCTCACCGCCTCGACGACGCAGCCGGCACTGCAGTCACGGCCGTGCAGCCGTCGTGGTCGGTGCTCCAGTCCCGGGCTGAGATGCCGCCACGGCGGGGGCTGGCAGCCCAGCGCCGACCACGGCGGCGAGGCGTCGGGCGGCGAGCGCGATGCGCTCGGTCGGCTGCACGACGGCGAGGCGCACGAAGCCTGCGCCGCCCTCGCCGTAGAAGCTTCCCGGGCTGACAAGGATCCCGGCCGCCAGCGCCAGCTGGCGTGTCAACCGCCAGTCGGCGCCCTCGTGCGTTGGTTCGGCGGCCGGCTGTCCGCCGACATCACCTGCGGCGATCCAGAGATAGAAGGATCCGGCGGGGAGCGACGCCGCCAGGCCGGCCGAGGAGAGGGCGTGAACGAGCAGCTCGAGCCGCTCGAGATAGGTGGCACGCTGGACCTCGACGTGGCTGTCGTCGCCGAGCGCGGCGGTGGCGGCTGCCTGCGCGGGACCGGGCACCATGAAGCCGGCGTGCCGGCGAAGCTCGGCGATGTAGTGGACGAGCTCGCCGTCGCCGGCGTAGAAGCCGACCCGCAGCCCGGCGCAGTTGGAGCGCTTCGAGACCGAATGCAAAGCGAGCACGCCGTCACAGCCGTGCTCGAGGATGCTGCGGGGGCGGTCGGCCCAGCTGAACTCGCTGTAGCACTCATCGGAGAGCACCGGCACGCCCCGCCGCCGGCCCCAGGCGGCAGCAGCCGCAAGGTCTGTCAGCTCGCCGCTCGGATTGGCAGGACTGTTCACCCATAAGCAGAGCGCCCGCTCGGCGTCGGCCTCGTCGAGCGACTCCAGGTCGGTGCCTCCACCGGGAAGTGACGTCACCGGGACGGCGCGGCAGCCCGCCAGGGTCGCCCCCATCGCGTAGGTCGGGTACGAGATGGCGGGGTAGAGGACGGTGTCGAGCTCAGGACGGCGCAGACGGAGCCAGTGCGGCAGACCGGCGACGAGCTCCTTGGTGCCGATGCACGAGGCGACCTGGCGTCGCTCGACGGCGACGCCGAAGCGGCGCTCGAGGTAGCCCCGGGCGGCGTCGAGCAGACCCGCCGAACCGGTCGACGAGGGGTAGCCACGCACGCCGGCCGGAGCCGCGAGGGCCTCGAGCACGACCGCGGGAGGTGCGTCGCACGGCGTGCCGATCGAGAGGTCGACGAGCCCGCCGGGCACGGCCTCGGCGGCAACGGCGAGCTCGCCGAGAGCGTCGAAGGGGTAGGCCGGGGGGACGAAGGCCGCCGCCGGGGTCACCGCCGTGCCACTGGAGCAGGCGGGAGCAGAACAGGCGGGAGCAGGCTGCTCGTTGCGGCGGTGCTTGTCACCTCGCCATTGTGCCGCGGCTGGCGAACTCGGCGAAACGCCGCCTCGACACCTCGTCGAGCCGCGCCCGCACAGAGATCGCCCCGCCGGCGTCGTGGCTCTCGATCACCTCGCCGGCACGGTGAAGGGCAGCGAGCACATCGCCGCGCTCGTAGGGAACCTCGAGCTCGACCGTTCGGTCGCTCGAGCGGAGCATCTCCGCCATCGCCTCGAGGAGCCGGTCGAGCCCCTCTCCGGCGACCGCCGAGATGACGACCGCTCCCTCGTGGGCGGCGGCGAGTGGCTCCGCCCGCTTCGGCGCGAGGTCAGCCTTGTTGCAGGCGAGCAGCTCGGGAACCTCGCCGGCGCCGATCGAGGCAAGCACCTCGCGCACCGCCTCGATCTGGGACTCGGGATCGGGCGCCGACGAATCGGCGACGTGGACGAGCAGGTCGGAGTCGACCGCCACCTCCAGGGTCGAATGGAAGGCGTCGACGAGCTCGTGCGGCAGCTTGCGCACGAAACCGACGGTGTCTGAGACAAGGACCGTCTCTCCGCCGGGCAGCTGGAGCCGGCGCGTGCGCGGGTCGAGCGTGGCGAAGAGCCGGTTCTCGACCAGCACGCCGGCGTCGGTGAGCGCATTGAGAAGAGTCGACTTGCCGGAGTTGGTGTAGCCGACGAGCGAGACTGAGCGCAGCGCGCCACGCCTCCGCGCCCGGCGCTGGGTGGCCCGGCGAGCCTCGAGCTCGCGCAGCTCGACCTCGAGACGAGCGATGCGGCGCATGATCCGGCGCCGGTCGACCTCGAGCTGGGTCTCACCCGGCCCGCGCGTGCCGATGCCGCCACCCTGCTGGGAGAGCTGGGAACCGCGGCCCCGGAGCCGGGGCAGCCGGTAGCGGAGCAGTGCCAGCTCGACCTGGGCACGGCCTTCCTCGCTCCGGGCGTTCTGGGCGAAGATGTCGAGGATCACCGCGGTGCGGTCGATCGCCGTGCGGCCAAGGGCCCTCTCGAGGTTGCGCTGCTGGGCCGGCGAGAGCTCCTCGTCGAAGACCACGGTGTCGGCATCGAGGGTCTCGCAGAGCCGGTGCAGCTCCTCGGCCTTGCCGCGGCCGATGTAGGTGGCCGGATCGGGAGTGTCGCGAGTCTGCACGACCCGCGCCACCTCGTCCGCGCCGGCGGTGTCCACACGCAGGGCGAGCTCGTCGAGGCTCGCTTCGACCTCGTCGTGGGTGCGGGGCCAGCTGACGACCCCGACGAGGACGATCTTCTCCCGGAAGCTGCGCTCGATGAGCTGGCTCACGATCCGACCTCCTCCGGCACCGGTTCCGCCACAGCGATGGCGTCGGCAACGAGCGCCTGCGGTTCGACGACGAGGCGGGCGACGAGCTGCGCCGGCCCGGTGAGCGCCGCCTGCGGAGCCTCGGCCGGTCCGGCGAGCTCGACGAAAAGGGCGCCCCCGGGGTTGTGCACGACGACGACGTCGCCGACGAGCCCAGCCGCACGCAGGGCCGCCGCAGCAGCGACGCTGCCGGAGCCGCAGGCGCGGGTGACACCGGCGCCGCGCTCCCAGACGACGAGGGCGACGTGGTGAAAGTCCCCGGGATCGCCTCCTGCCAGCACGCTGACGGCCTCCACGTTGAGCCCGCCGGCGGCCTCGCCGTCAGCACCGTGCTCGAAGCGGGCGAGCCCGGCCGCCACGACCGGCGGCGGGGCGGGCAACGACGGGTCTGCGTAGAGCACGAGGTGCGGGTTGCCGACCTCGACCCGCCGGGTGCGGCGACCGAGCAGCTGCGGACCCTCCCCCGCCACCTCGGCCACGCCCATCTCGGCCCGCAGCCTCGCCGCCGTGCGGCCGGCCCGCGCGACGAGGCGTACCTCGGCGGTGCCGGTGGCGGTCTCGACGAGGACTGCTGTCCGATCCCCCTCCGCGGCGACGTCGAGCACCGCCAAAGCTGCGCAGCGAAGCCCGTTGCCGCTCGTCTCGGCGGCGCTCCCGTCGGAGTTCCAGAGCTCCATCCGCCACGAGGCTCGCCCCGCCGGGCTGCTCCCGATGGCGGCGCCAGGGCTCATCCGAATCAGCCCGTCGGCCCCGATACCGGTCGAGCGCTCGCAGAGAGCGACGGCGTCCTCGGGTCCGAGGGCGACCCACCCCTCGTGGTCGACAAGGACGAGGAAGTCGTTGCCGAGCCCGTGGTACTTCGCCAGCTCGATCAGGCCCATCTCCGTCCCGACGACGTCACCCCCCCAGTCGTCCACGGCCCCGTCGCCGGCCGCCGGCGCGCCCGTGGGTGCGCCGGTCGGTGCGCCGTTCGGTGCGCGCGCCCGGTCGCCCGTCCGCCCGGTTCGGTCCTGCGCCCCGGGATGTCGACCAGGACGGGCGGGCGCCGC
>DAHUZG010000255.1 GCA_027306715.1 Acidimicrobiaceae bacterium | reverse complement strand
TTGCACAAACTGAACTCGTATGTCTACGGCGGAGGCACTTACCCGACCGGCAATACACAGGTGCTGTCTTTGTTGGAATCGGGCGCAGTGCAAATGGCGACGGTGTGGTCCGACCAGAGCACGGCGGCGCTCGCGGCCGGGCAGCTGCCCTCTTCGGTCAAGCTCACCGACATCACGCCTCCGTTCGCCGGCAGCCCGGTCTACCTCGGGGTCCCGAAGTACACCCCGTCCAACCAGGTCCGGCTGGTCGACGCCTTCTTGAACTTCGTCCTGTCGGTGCCCCAGCAGGCCAAGGTGGTGAAGGTGCTCGCGGGCTTCCCGGCGATCAACATCAGCGTCATGACCAAGTCGGTGAAGGACAAGTTCAGCTCCCTCGGTGAGGCAGAGTCCCTGCCCTACGCCGCCGCCGTCGTCTCCGACATGGAGCGCGTGTGGCAGCAGGACGTGCCGTAACCGAGCGAGATCGCCCGTCACCGATGTCGCTCGGCCCTGGCGGTTCCCCCGCCGCCGCCGGCCCCGACCTGGCGTCGCCGGTCCCCCCACCGACGACGCCGGCAGGCAGGCGGCGGCGCCGGCGTGAGGAAGGAGCCCGGGGCGGAGCGGCCTCCGCCCTCGGTTTCCTCCCGCTCCTCTTCCTCGCCGTCTTCGGCGGCATCCCCATCGTGCTCAGCCTGCTGCTCCTGCTCGGCCATCTCGGCGGGCCGGACTCCGCCGTGGCCCAGCTCGGTCAGGGCGAGATCGTCGGTCACGGGCTCGGGACGCTCGGCGCGGTCACCCAGCTGTTCGAGAACGGAGCCTTTCGCCAGGACGTGCTGGCGACGGTGATCGTGTTCGCCGTGACCGCGGCGGTCGTGCTCGCCATCGCCGTGACGCTCACCCTCTGGCAGCGTCTGCGGCCGAGCCGGGCGGTGGCGACCCTGCAGTTCCTCGCCGTGGTCCCGCTCTTCATCCCGGTCGTCATCGCCAGCTTCTCGCTGTGGACCTTCTGGGGCGACCGGGGATTCGCCGACAGCCTGGCGGCCTCGCTCGGCTGGTCACACGCCCTTATCTTCAGCGGGAAGCTGCAAGGGGTGGTGCTCGCCGAGGTCTGGGTCAGCCTCCCCTTCGCCGTGCTGCTGATGCGGGCAGCGGTCGCCTCGCTCGGCGACAGCTCGCTCGACGCGGCACGCGACGCCGGCGCAGGGCCGCTCACCGTCGCCTGGCGGATCGTCTTGCCCCAGCTGCGGCGGGAGTGCACGATCGTCTTCTGCTTCACCGCCGTCGGTGTGCTCGGCAGCTTCACGGTTCCCTACATCATCGGACCGTCGAGCCCGGTCCTGCTCGGCGTCGACGCGGTGAACACCTTCAGCGCCTACAACGAGCCCCAGCAGGCGGCGGTCATCGGCTTCACCATCTTCGCGCTCGCCGGGCTGATCGGCTGCGTCTACGCGCTCGGATCACGGAGGCGCCGTGTCGGCGCTCGCTAGGCCGGGCGCGCCGGTGCGGACCGCCTGGCGCGCCGGCGCGCTGAGGCTCGTGGCGCGATCGGCAGGAGCCCTCCTCTTCGCGGCGGCGGTGTTCTTCATCGTCGTGCCGCTCGCCTGGATCGTGGTGCTCGCCTTCGCCAAGGGCTTCACATTCCCCTCGGTCGCGCCTACGTCGCTCACCGTCGCCTGGTGGCACACGGTGCTTGCCTCCCCCGGCTTGCTGCACTCCGTCGTGCTCTCCGTCACGATCGCCCCGGTCGTCGTCGCGCTCTCGTCGCTCATCTGCCTGCCC
>DAHUZG010000254.1 GCA_027306715.1 Acidimicrobiaceae bacterium | reverse complement strand
GCGGCGCCGCTCGGCCGTTGCGCGGCCAGCTCGGGCGGCCAGCTCGGGTGGCCCGCTCGGGTGGCCCGCTCGGGTGGCCCGCTCGAGCCTAGGCCGCAGCCTGCGGCGGGCTGGCGGGCTGGCGGGCTGGCGGGCTGGCGGGCTGGAGGGCTGGCGGGCTGGTGCCGACCGCGCTGGCGGCCGCCGGAACCGGAACCAGGTCGGCGGCTCAGCGGGGGCCGAGCGGGCTTCGCTCGCGCACGCGCCTCGTCGGGACCCACCGGTAGGCTGCCAGCTGATGCCGGGGATGTCGGGAATGCCGCCGGTGCGCTTCAGTCTCGCGGTGCTGCTGACCGACTGGCAGCACAGCGCCTTCCCGCTGCTCGTCGTCGCCGCCGTGCTCGCCGCCGGATACTGGTACCTGCGCGCCGACTGGCTCCTCGCCCAGCGCGGCCGCCGCTGGAGCGCCAAGCGGAGAGCGGCCTTCCTCGGCGGCCTCGTGGCGATCGACCTGGCCCTGCAGTCGCCGATCGCGTCGCTCACGGCGAGCTACTTCACCGCCCACGTGGTGCAGCACCTGCTGCTGATGGTCGTGGCGCCGCCCCTGCTCGCCCTCGGCGCGCCGATGACGTTGCTGCTGCAGACCTCGAGCCGGCGGGTCAAACGGCTCGCCCACCGCTTCCTCACCTGCTGGCCCTTCGTCGCCATCAGCCATCCGGTGCCGGTGTGGTTCCTCTATTACGGCGCCATGTTCGCCTTCTTCCTCACCCCGCTGATCGGCTTCGCGATGCAGCACATGGCCGTGATGGACCTCATCAACGTCGGCTTCCTCCTCGGGGCGACGCTGTTCTGGTGGCCGGTGATCGGCCTCGACCCGATCCCGCACTGGTCGATGGGCTACGGGGCGCGCCTCGTCGTCTTGGCGCTCGGGGTCCCGGTCGAGGCCTTCCTCGGCATCGCACTCCTCGGCGAGTCGAAGGCGGTCGCTCCGATGTACACCCTCGCCGGCACCCGTGCCGGAGGCGGCGTGCTGTGGGCCTTCTCCGAACTGTTCGCCGTCGTCGCCATGGTGCCGATCGTCGTCCAGTGGATGCGCTCGGAGGACCGTAGGGCGGCCCGCGACGACGTCCGTCTCGACGCCGAGGAGGCGGCCTATCTCGCCGCCGCCGAGGCATATCGCGCCGCCTCGGCGAGCGGGGTGCTCGCCGCCGAGGCGGGCTCCCTGCCTGTCATCGACGCCGACACACGTGGCGCGGCCGAGGCGGCACGGGCTGCCGGCCGGGGGGCCTTGCCGGGGGTCTAGAGCCCCGATCCTCGACCCTCATTCACCGTCATCGGGTATCTACCGCCATCGGGGCCCAGGGGACGCACACCCATCGGCTCGGAGCGGCGCGCCTTGACGTAGGAGTAGGCGACCCGGGTGATTCCTGCCGAGCCGACGGCCGAGGCGAGCCGCAGGTGAACCCGCCCATGTCCGGGAGGTGCCAGCACCTCGATCTCGCTCGCCGAGAGAACCCGCAACCGTCGCCCACGCCGGCCCCCGAAGAAGACCGCCGTCGTCAGTCGCAGGCGACGGCCGCGAAGCACCACGGTCGTGCCGCCTCGGACCGGGCCACGGCAGGGAGAGCAGCGGGTCAGGATCGGGTGGCGGGCGTCGTTCCGGTGCTTGGTGGATCCTGCCGTGCCCGTGCCCGTGCCC
>DAHUZG010000253.1 GCA_027306715.1 Acidimicrobiaceae bacterium | reverse complement strand
GCGCCGGCACTGAGCTGCTGTCGCTGACGCCGTCGTCGCTGAGGGAGAGATGGGACTCGGCCATGGGGCGAGGATACCCGGCCGCCCCCGGCGGCTCTTCCCGGCGGTCATGGCCGTCGCCACCCTCGCGGGCATCGAGGGTGCCCTCGCCTCGGTGGGGCGAGGGGTCGTCGTGCTCGACGGCGAGGGCTGTTGCGCACACGCCCCCGCGTGGGCCCACGCGGCGCTGGCAGAGCACTTCGGTTCCTGCGGGCCCGGCGGGCTGCCCGACCCGGTCGCTTCCTGGGTGCTCGAGCAGCGCCAGCAGCTCTTCTCCGACGGACGCCCACGGCTGCGCCCGCACCTGGTCAGCACCGTCGACGACCGGCAGCTGTCGCTGCGCTTCGTTCCCGGAGCGGCGGGACGCAGCGACGTCGTCGTGCTCGAGGAGCACGAACCCGCGCGCGGCGTCGCCGAGCTGCGCCGGCTCGGGCTCACCGCTCGCGAGGCGGAGCTGCTCTGGCTGCTCTCCCGTGGCTTCCCGACGAACGCCATCGCCAAGGACCTCGGCGTGTCACCGGCGACGGTCAACAAGCACCTGCAGAACATCTACCGCAAGCTCGGCGTGTCGAACCGGGCGGGCGCGATCGCCGCCGCTACCGACGCTGTCTTCAGCCCGCGGTGACCCGACGGGCGAGCACGCGGAACACGCTCTTAGGGGCTGACGAGGCGGAACACCCCCCCGAAGGCCTTCACTCCGTTGCCGTCGCCCGCCGCCGCGAACCCTGTGGCCGTCGGTGCGATGCTCTCGTTGGCGAAGAGGTAGAGCGCATGGCCGCGGTAGGTGACCTGAGTCGTGCCGTCGGCGCGCATCAGGTCACCGATCGCGCTCGCCCGCACGGCACCTGTCGATCCGGCGTGCCCGCTCGTGAGCAGCGGCGGCCATGCGGTGGCGCAGGCGCCCGTGCAGGCGCTCTTGGCCGCGACGTCGGTGCTGAAGCTGTAGAGCGGGAACGGCTCCCAGCCGGCACCGGTCAGCATGGTCGCGGCGAGCACCTTCGTGCCCTTGATCGTCGTCGTCGTCAGGGCGGCCGCCCAGGAAAGTGGGGCGCCTGAGGGTGAGAGCAGGGACCACAGTCCGTGCCAGGGCGGCAACGTCGGCTCGTCCCAGCCTTCACCTGTCACCTGGCCCGGACCGCTGTCGAACAGGTAGAGGGGGTGACCGGCGTAGGTGACCTGGTCGCCGATCCCCGGCCGCGACACCGCGCCGAGGAGGGCTCCGCTGACCCCGGTACCGGCGACCGGCGCTCCGGTGGTGGTGAGCGCTGGCCACTCGGCATGCTTGTCGGACGAGGGTCCGGTGCAGGAGCCGGGCCCTCCTGGCAGCGTCTTGACTACCGTGGCAGTGCAGCCGAAGCTCGAGGCGGTGTCGCTCGTGATCATGTACAGGCTGTATCCGGCGTACTTGCCGGAAGCTACGACGAGCATCGTCTTGAATTGTCCGGCTGTCGTGGCGATCACCGTGCCTGAGGCGGTATCGGCAGCGCCGCTCGCGATCGCCGGCAGCACCGCCGCCGCTCCCGCCACGATCCCTGCTGTCGCCAGCACGCGGGCGGCGCGCCCGCTTTTTGCTCCCGCTGTACGCATCTCTTCCTCCCACCCGGTCCGGAAGGACCCGGTCCGTTGGAATCCTGCGTGATGCGGAACGGCAAGTACATACTCAGTTCTCGGTAGAGGCG
Source organism: Acidimicrobiaceae bacterium (assembly GCA_027306715.1). Classification (GTDB taxonomy): domain Bacteria; phylum Actinomycetota; class Acidimicrobiia; order Acidimicrobiales; family Bog-793; genus DAHUZG01. The sequence continues at coordinate 6,362 of DAHUZG010000253.1, read as the reverse complement.
AGCCTCGCCTCTGACGGGCGCTTCTTGTCGGTGTCGACGGCCTCCCTCTCTCCCAAGGTGGCCTCGCGCTAGGCGCCGAGCCGGCCGCTCTCGGGGAAATGGCGTGGCGTCCGCAGCCGGCGGTCGAGGAGGTGCTCCACCGCGGCCACGCCGAGCCGCTCGAGCTCGCCGCCGGCCGGCTGCGGCGGCTCGCGCAGCACCCCGGCGAGGCCACCGCCGAGCATCCTCTGCAGCAGGACGACGGCCTCGGGGGAGACCGCCTGGCCGCGCCGGCAGGTGCTGCAGAGCAGCCCGCCGTCGTCGGCCTCGAAGGCGACGAGCGGCCCGCTGGACTCGCAACGGGCGCATCGGTCGATGACCGGCCCGACACCCTCGATCCCGAGCAGCTTCCAGCAGAAGCCGGCCAGCACGAGCGGCGATCCGCTCGACTCGAGCGTCCGCAGCGCTCCGACGAGGAGGTGGAACAGCTGGGGCGTGGCGTGCTCCTCGTGGGCGACGTGGTCGACGATCTCGACCATCGTCATCGCCGCGGCCATCTTGTCGAGCCCAGAGCGCACGGCGCGGAAGTGGTCGAGGACCTCGACCTGGTTGACGACGTCGAGCTCGCGGCCGCGCCAGCAGAGCAGCGAGACGTGACTGAGCGGCTCGAGGCGGGCGCCGATCCGGCTCTTGGTCCGGCGCACCCCCTTGGCGACGGCGCGCACCTTGCCGTGCTCGAGCGTGGCGATGCTGAGGATGCGGTCAGCTTCGCCGAGCCGCCAGGTACGCAGCACGACGCCCTCGTCGCGGTAGGTCGGCATCGCCGGTGGGTGAGAGCTCGCCCGCTCAGGCCCGTATCCGGCCACCGACGACGAGCATGGCGATGCCGGCGACCAGCACGACGAGCAGCACGAGCGCCGGGGTGAAGCCGACGATCGCGAGGAAGAGCAGCGCCAGGGTTGCCAGCAGGCCGAGCAGCAGCGCCGAGAGCATCCCGACGTGGTCCCAGGCGAGGTGGAGGAGATCCCGGATGCTGCGCGGGGCGACCGCCGCCGCCCCCGGGCCCGAGCGGATCGCCGGGCCGCGCTCGGGTCGCTCGGCGGCGCCCTCGCCGGAGCTCTGCTCGCTCACCCCTTCACCTTTCCATACCGACGGTCGCGACCTTGGAACTCCCGGATCGCCTCGAAGAGATCTTCCTCCACGAAGTCCGGCCAGAGCACGTCGGTGAACACGAGCTCGGAGTAGGCGAGCTCCCAGAGAAGGAAGTTCGAGATGCGGTACTCGCCGGAAGTGCGCAGCACGAAGTCGGGGTCGGGCATGTCGGGGTAGTACAGCTGCGAGCGGATCGCCCGTTCGTCGATGCGCGAGGCGGGCGTTCCGGACTCGACGAGGCTGCGCACGGCGTCGACGATCTCTGCTCGGCCGCCGTAGTTGAAACAGATCGTCAGCGTCAGCCGGCGGTTGGAAGCGGTGAGCTCGACGGCGGCGTCCATGTGCCGCAGCAGCCGGCGCGGCACCCGCCAGTCCCGGCGCCCCGCGAAGCGGATGCGGACGCCCTTGGCGTCGAGGTCGTCGCGGTGGCGGGTGAGCAACCGCTCGTTGAAGTTGAGCAGGTAGCGCACCTCGTCGGGCGGGCGGCGCCAGTTCTCGGTCGAGAAGGCGTACACGGTCAGCCAGCGCACCCCGACCTCGAGCGCGGCGTCGACGGCACGCAGCATCGCCAGCTCGCCCGCGGCGTGACCCTCCGTCCGGGGCAGGCCCTGCCGGCGCGCCCAGCGGCCGTTGCCGTCCATGACGCAGGCGATGTGAGCCGGGACACGGGAGAGGTCGATCCCGTCGGGGCTCATCGGAGCCGAAACTACTCCGTCGAGCGGGGACGCCCCGATCGTGCCGCCGCCTCCGCGAACCTCGCCGCCTTCTCGGCTGCCTCGGTCCCCCGTCCGGCGGCGAGCAGATCGGCGAGCTCGTCGAGCAGCGACGACCACGGCAGTCCCTCGCTCGATCCACCTTCGTCGTGGATCTTCCGGCGCGCCGAGGACGCCAGGCGCGCCAGGTCGGCGTGCTGCTCGGTGACGACGACAGCGATGCGGTCACGCAGCCAGGACGCCACCGCCGGGCTCTCTCCTCCGGTTGCCACCGATATCGTCAACGGGCCGCGGCGCAGCACCGCCGGGAGCACCGCTGAGCACGAGCCCGGGTCGTCGGCGGCGTTGACCCAGACGCCGGCCGCCTCGCCGTCGGCAGAGACAGCCCTGTCCACCTCGGCGCGTCCGGTGGCGGCGACGGCGAAGCGGTAGGCGGCGACCTCGCCGCGCCGGTACGGACGCGGCTCGATCCGCACGGGGAGCGCCCGCAGCTCGGGGGCAATCTCCGGGGCGACGACGGTGGTCGTGGCGCCGGCCCTAAGCAGGCCCTCGACCTTCCTCCTGGCGACGTCACCACCGCCGACGACGAGGCACGGCCTGCCGGCGAGGACGAGGCCCACGGGATAGAGCGCTGCGCTGAACGGCACGTCCGGCGAGTGTACGAGCGCCCGCGCCGGCCCCGTCGAATTGTCGACCTGTTGAGTCGGTATTAGATTGTTGACCTAATGAGTCGGATTAGACTGCCAGGCGTAGCCGTCAGCGCGTGCGACGGGTGCGGCGCTGTTGGCCGAGCCGGAAGCGGCCCGGCAGTTAGCGTCGCAGGAGAGTGAGGGCTTGGTGAGCTCGGCACCCGGCGTGAGCCCGGCACCCGGCGTGAGCCCGGGACTGGGCGGACCGGAGGTGGTGATGACCGATACCGAGCCGAGCGCCCCGGACGAGCCGTCGGCGCTGCTGCTCGAGGAGCTCGCCGAGGCGGCCGGCCGCCTCGAGGGAGCCGATCCGCTCGAGATCCTCCGCTACGCCTCGGAGCGGTTCGGTGGCGGCCTCGTGCTCGCCTCCTCGTTCCAGGACTGCGTGCTCATCGACCTCGCCAGCCGCGCCGCCCCCGGCATCACCGTCGCCTTCATCGACACCGGGTTCCACTTCCCCGAGACCCTCGCCTATCTGGGCCGGGTGAAGCGGCGCTACGGGATCGAGGTGGAGGTGCTGAGCGCCGGCCTGCCCGCGAGCGAGTGGCCTTGCGGCAGCGCCCGCTGCTGCGAGCTGCGCAAGGTGGCCCCGCTCAACGCCTTCCTCGCCGGAAGGACCGCCTGGGTGACCGGGCTGAAGCGCGTCGACACGCCCGAGCGCGAGCTCGCGCCGGTGGTCGGCTGGGACCACTCCAAGGACCTCGTCAAGGTCAACCCGATCGCCGCCTGGAGCGAGGACGACGTCGAGGCCTACGTCGTCGCTCGCGAGCTTCCCCGCCACCCCCTCAACGCCGTCGGCTACCTCTCGATCGGCTGTGCACCGACCACGGCGCCGGTCGGCGAGGGTGACGACGCCCGTGCCGGCCGCTGGGCCGGCACGGGCAAGACCGAGTGCGGGTTGCACCTTTGACCCGAGCTGCCGGCGCGGAAGCCGGCGCCGGCGAGCCCGCCATCCGGCCGCTCTCTCGCGGGGGCACGCCGAGCGAGCAGGAGCTCTGGAAGCTCGAGCGGCACCCGCTCGACGTCGAGGTGGCCGTGCGCCAGGTCTACGCCCGAGAGGGTGCCGATGCCATCGCTGCGGTGCCGGGTGAGACCGAACGGCTGAAGTGGGTCGGCCTCTACCCCCAGCGCCAGGGCGGCGATGCCTTCATGATGCGGATCAAGGTGCCGGGAGGGCGCCTCTCGGCCGCCCAGATCCGGCGCATCGGCGAGCTCGCCGAGGAGTTCGCCGGTGGTCCTGAGGACGATCAGGTGTGGGGCAACCGCTACTGCGATCTCACCACCCGCCAGACCATCCAGATGCACTGGCTGCGGATCGCCGACGTCCCGGAGATCTGGCGACGGCTGGCCGAGGTCGGGCTCACCTCGGTGCAAGCTTGCGGGGACTCGGCCCGCAACGTCACCTCCTGCCCTGTCGCCGGCATCGACGCCGGTGAGGCGTTCGACGCCACTGCGGTCGTCGAGGCCATCTCCCGCTTCTTCACCGGTAACCGCGACTACGCCAACCTTCCGCGCAAATTCAAGATCAGCGCTACCGGCTGTGTCGAGGACTGCGCCCGCGCCGAGATCAACGACGTCGGGCTGTGGCCGGCGAGCGCCGCCGACGGCACGCTCGGGTTCAACCTCCTCGCCGGCGGCGGCCTCTCTGACGGGCCGCGCCTCGCGAGCGACCTCGACGTCTTCGTCCGCCGCGAGCAGGCCGTCGAGTGCGTGCGGGCGATCGCCCAGCTGTTCGGCGAGCTCGGCAACCGCGAGAACCGCGGGCTGGCTCGAATGCGCTACCTCGTCCAAGAGCTCGGGCCGGCGGGCTTTCGCGAGGAGCTGGCGCGGCGTGCCAGCTTCGAGCTCGAGCCTGCCGGCGAGCAGCTGACGAAGGGCTGGCGCGGCGACCACGTCGGTGTCCACCCGCAGCGTCCGGATCCCGCCGGCGGTCCGTCACGCTTCTACGTCGGGGCGTCGGTGACCGTAGGCCGGCTCACCGGGCGAGAGCTGCTCGAGATCGCCTCCCTCGCCGAGCGGCTCGGTGGCGGCGAGGTGCGCCTCAGCGTCGACCAGAACTTCATCCTTGCCGGGGTTGCCGAGGAGGACCTCGACGAGCTGCTCGCCAGCCCCGTGCTGCAGCGGCACTCGCCCTTCCCGGGGCCGTTCAGCCGCGGCGTGCTCGCCTGCACCGGCAGCGAGTTCTGTCGCTATGCGATCATCGAGACCAAGGCGGCGGCGCGGGCCTGGGCAGAGCAGCTCGACCGCCGCTACGCCGGCTCCGCTGTCGGGGATCGTCTCGGGGTGATCCGCCTCCACGTCTCCGGCTGCCCGGCATCGTGCGCCCAGCCGCAGATCGCCGACATCGGGCTTCGCGGTGCCACCGCCCACCGCGGCGAGGCGATCGTCGAGGCTGTCGACGTCGGTCTCGGCGGCCGCCTCGGCCGCGAGGCCGCCTTTGCCGACTGGGTGAGCGGGGCGCTCCCTGTGGCCGAGCTGCCGGCCGCCATCGGGCGTGCCGTCGACAGCTTCGCCTCCGGGTCCCGGCCGGGCGAGCGCTTCGGCGAGTGGGCACGGCGTGCGCCGAACGACGACCTGCGCGCCACGCTCGAGGGCGCCGCTCAGAAGAGCGACGGACGGCGGTGACCCCCGTCACTCGAGATCTGGCGGTGGCCGTGGGCGCCGGCACTTCCCTCGCCGCGCCCGCCGCCCTCGGCCCGCCCGCCGCCCGCCGGGCCGGAGGGCGGGGCGCCCCCGACCGGGAGCTGCCGGCGCTGCTGGCGGCGGGCACACCGCCTTTTCGCCTCCGGGCGGCGATGAACGAGATATCCGAGGCGCCAGGCAAGGTCTGGTACTACGAGCTCGCCGCGGCGGTGATCGACGCCGACCGCTGCGTTCAGTGCGGCGCCTGCATCGCCGCCTGCCCGACCGACTCGCTCGCCGTCAGCGAGGCCGGCATCCCCGAGCTCGTCAAGATGTGCACCGGCTGTTCGCTCTGCTGGGACTTCTGTCCCCGCGGCGGATTGCGCTACGAGGCGACGTGGTTGGCGCCCGAAGCGGGACTCGGCGACGCCACGACGAGCGCATCTGTCGACGACGGCGACCTCGAGCTGATCCGCGGCGAGCGGGCCGGGGACGGGGCGCCTGGTCTCGGCAAGGTCGTCTCGCTTCACGCGGCGCGGGTCCGGGACGGCAGCGGCTATCGCGCCGAGGGCGGCCAGGACGGCTCGGTCGTCACGGCCGTGCTGCTCGCCGCCCTCGAGGCCGGCGCCATCGACGGCGCCGTCGTCGCCCGAGAGGACCCCGGCGAGACCTGGAAGGGCGTCCCGTTCGTTGCCAGGACCCCCGAAGAGATCGCCGACTCGGCGGGAAGCTTTTACAACCAGACGATGGCACTCGCGGCCCTCGATCTCGAGCGCGCCGGGCTCGGCGCCGGCGCCCGCGTCGCCGTGGTCGGCACGCCGTGCGAGATCCAGGGGATCCGCGCCCTTCAGTCGCGCTCCTGGCGGAGGGGGGCGTCGCGGGTCGACGTCGTGGTGCTCACGATCGCCCTTCTCTGCACGAAGAGCTTCGACTACTCCAAGCTGATGCTCGACGAGCTCGCCGCCAAGCGCGGCATCGACCTCGAGGAGGTGACGAAGGTCGACGTCCTCCACGGTCGCCTGATCGCCGAGGGGATCGGCGGCGCGGTGCTCGTCGACGAGCCGGTGAAGGCGTTCCACGGCGCGGCGCTGAAGGGCTGTGACGAGTGCGCCGACTTCCTCGGGCGCGCCGCGGATCTCTCGGTCGGCAGCGTCGGCAGCGCCCCCGGCTGGTCGAGCGTCATCGTACGGACCCCGGCCGGCGCCGA
>DAHUZG010000243.1 GCA_027306715.1 Acidimicrobiaceae bacterium | reverse complement strand
CACCGCGTGATCGAGCCCGGCGAGCTCGTCGTCGTCGACTTCGGCGCCACCGTCGACGGGTACCGCTCCGACATGACCCGCACGCTCTGCGCCGGCCAGCCTGACGGTGAGCTGGCGGCGTTGGTCGACGCCGTCTTCGCCGCCCAGCGCGCCGGCGTGCGCGCCGTCGCCGGCGGGGTCACGGGAGGCGACGTCGACCGGGCCTGTCGCCAGTCGCTTGCCGCCGCCGGCCTCGCCGAGGCGTTCCTGCACGGCACCGGCCACGGGGTCGGGCTCGAGGTGCACGAGGCCCCGGCCCTTGGCGCGGGGTCTGCTGATATCCTGCTCGCCGGCTCGGTCGTCACCGTCGAGCCGGGTGCCTACCTCCCCGAACGGGGCGGCGCGCGCATCGAGGCCACCCTCGTCGTGACCGCGAGCGGCGCCCGCGCGCTCACCAAGTCGACCAAGGATTACACCCTCTGATGGCCCTCTCCACCAACGACCTGCGCAACGGCATGGCCCTCGACCTGTCCGAGGGCCTCTTCTCCGTCGTCGAGTTCCAGCACGTCAAGCCCGGCAAGGGGGGCGCATTCGTGCGCACCAAGCTGCGGAACCTGCGCACCGGCGCCGTCGTCGAGCGCACCTTCCGCGCCGACGAGAAGGTCGAGCAGGCGGTCATCGACAAGCGCGAGATGCAGTATCTCTACCGCGACGGCGACGCCTTTGTCTTCATGGACAACAGCACCTATGACCAGACCAACGTCTCGTCGGCCTCGCTCGGCCACGCGGCGAGCTTCATGAAGGAGGGTGACTCGGCGGTCCTCGCGCTCTACGGCGACGAGATCGTCGACGTCGAGCTCCCCGCGGCGGTCGAGCTCGTCGTCGCCGAGACCGAGCCGGGGCTGCAGGGCGACCGGGTCTCGGGCGCCCGCAAGCCGGCGACGCTCGAGACCGGGATCGTCGTGCAGGTGCCGCTCTTTGTCAACTCCGGTGACCGGATCAAGGTCGACACTCGGTCCGGTGAGTACCTCACGAGGGCCTGAGCCGGGCGCAGCGCGCCACGAGCCAGGTCGGCGCAGCGAGGCGCCCGCGGCCGGGGACGGACCTCGCCGCCAGGCGCGCGAGCGTGCGCTCGACCTGCTCTACGAGGCGGAGATGAAGAACCTCCGGCCGGCGGAGGTGATCGCCGAGCTGCCGGTCGCCCCTGCGGACTACGCCCGCCGCCTGGCCGAAGGGGTCGGCGCCCGCAGCGTGGAGATCGACGCCCTCGTCGACCGGTTCGCCAGCGGCTGGGCGCTCGACCGCCTGCCGGCGGTGGACCGCCAGCTGCTCCGTCTCGCCACCTATGAGCTGCTCGCCGAGCCGGCAGTCCCCGCAGCGGTCGTCATCGACGAGGCGGTCGAGCTCGCCAAGACGTTCTCGACCGAGGAGTCCGGCCGCTACGTGAACGGGGTCCTCGCCGCCATCGGCAGGCAGCTCGGACGGATCGAGGGCATAGAGGCCGCCGGTCCGGCGCCGCTCGCAGCCCCCGCACCGGCGCCCCGCCGCCCCGGGGCGCTCGGGGCAGTGCGCGCCAGCCCCCGCGCGCGCCGA
>DAHUZG010000238.1 GCA_027306715.1 Acidimicrobiaceae bacterium | reverse complement strand
CGCCAGGCCGACGTCCCCGAAGGCGCCTCCGTGATCGCCCAGCGTGTCGGCACCGCTCCCGGGCTCATCTGCCCGATCGGCGCGGCCGGCGAGAAGGTCGTCTACGCCCTCCCGGGGGTGCCCTACGAGATGCAGGAGATGATCACCCGCGCCGTGCTCTTCGACCTGCAAAGGCGGGTCGGAGAGCCGGCGGTGATCCTCAGCCGTACCTTGCGCACCTGGGGACTCGGCGAGTCCGCTCTGGCCGAGCTCGTCGCCCCCCGCCTCGAGGCGCTCGACCTCGCCCCGCCCGGCGCCCCGACGATCGCCTTCTTGGCGAGCGGGATCGAGGGGATCAAGCTCCGCCTCACGGTCAAGGCTCCCGACAAGGGCGCAGCCGCGGCCGCTCTCGACGCCGAGGAGGCGGAGCTACGCCGCCTCCTCGGGGTCTCGCTGTTCTCCGTCGACCAGCCGATGGAGGAGGTCGTCGGCGCGCTGCTCCTCGCCCGACGCTGGACGCTGGCGGTCGCCGAGTCGTTCACCGGCGGGCTGCTCTCCTCTCGGCTCGTGGCGACGCCCGGTGCCAGCCGCTGGTACCTCGGCGGCGTGGTCAGCTACACGAGCGAGGTCAAGCGCTCGCTGCTCGGCCTCGGCGAGGGACCCGTCGTCTCCTCGGCGGCAGCGATGGCGATGGCCTCCGGCGTGCGGCGGTTGCTCGGCGCCGACGTCGCGCTGGCGACGACCGGTGTCGCCGGCCCCGCGCCCCAGGACGGCGAGCAGCCCGGCACCGTCTTCGTCGGCATCGCCGGGGTCGGCCCCGACCCCGAGGCGGTTCGCCTGCAGCTGCCCGGCGATCGGGAGCGGGTGCGCCAGATCGGGGTGATCAGCGCCCTCGACCTCCTCCGCCGCCGGATGCTGCAGGCGGGCGACCCGGCAGCGGCTGCCCCGCAGGCGGATGCCGCCAACCCGCCCGCCCCGGCGCGCTGACCACCCCGCGGCCGCGGCGCCCTCTCCGGTCTGCGGCCGCGGCGCCCTTTCCGGTCTGCGGCCCTGACGCTTTGGCGCCCTGGGCTGCAGCCCCGCCGCCCCCTGAGCTGCCGCCCCCTCAGCTGGCCGCCGCCGTGTCATGAAGTGGCTCGCCGCCGCGGGAGGTGACGCTGCCTGCCGCGCAGAGCGGGGCCGCTGCGGGCTGCCGAAGGCGAGTCGCTGCCTGCCGCCGGAGGCGGCGTCGAGTCGCGATGTCGGCAACGAGCTGGACTTCTGCCGATGAGCGTGCAGACCGGCCACGGACCGCGCGCGAAGGGTGCTGACTTCTCGGCGCCGGGGCGCTACCCTGTCGAAGAAGGCCTGCCCGGGGAGCCGCTCTCCGGTGGCCGTCTGGGATCATTTCAACAGCCGGCGTTACCGAGACTTCGAGGTCGCTCAGGATGCAGCTGGCACAGGCGCCGCAAGGCGACGCTGCGGGGTCGGTGACGGCGTTCTCGTCGGAGGTCCGCTACCTCGAGGGCCAGACGATCGTCGCGCTGATGGGAGACCTCAACGCCGACGACGTCGGGGAGCTGCGCCGGCTCATCATCGGTCTCGTCAACGACGAGCAGAAGACCGTCGTGCTCGACATGTCGCACCTGCGCGACCTGCACGAGACGAGCGTCGAGGTGATCATCGAGGCTCGCCGCTACATCCTCACCCGCGGCGGCGACCTCGTGCTGAGGGCACCGGTCCCGGCCTACTTCCGCGTGCTCGCCGGCTGGATGCGCGAGGGCACCTTCGCCATCGAGCACGCGCCCCCGATCGACTGAGCAGGGCACCCGCCGGGAGCGCCGGATCCCCGCGGCATGATCCCGGCGGCGCCCGGGAAACGCCCTGCCCGACGCCGTCGTCACGCGGGTCGCGCGGCTCTCGAGCTGGCTCGGCAAGCGGGCGTGCTCGGTGGCCCGGCGGTGGCGGGCAGCCGAACGACCAGGCGTGGGCCTGAGGGAGCCGCTGTCGTCGCCATCTCGCGCCGTTCCGCGTAGCAGCCGGTCGCCGTGGGGGCTGTGTTGGACGTTGTCGCCGGACAGCTGGGCAACACCCCCGACGGTCTGGGGGAGGTCCTCTGTCGATCTCTGTCGATCTCTGTCGATCCCCGTCGATCCCCGCGTGCTCGACCACTTCGAGCTCAGCGAGACTCGTCAGCTGCCGGAGGCGATCGCTGAGCTGGCAGCCGGTGACCTGTGGCCGAAGAGCCACGCGGTCGAGGTAGCTGTGATCGACCTGCTCGACGGAGTCCACCAGCCGCCGTGCTGCTCGGCGGGCCAAGGCGCAGATCGGGGCGCGGCTCGGCAAGCTCGCCGCCGCCAGCTGACCTCGAGCTTGGGCGCCCCGGCCGGTCCCGACGGGCCCGGTCGCCGGACGCCCGGCCCGCTGGCCGGCGGCTGAGCCGCAGCGGGAGGTCGTCGCCGTCCCCCATCCCCGCGCACCACTCCCGCCGCCCTATCACCCCGCCTAACCACCCCACCCCAACCCGCCCCCCAACCCGCCCCCCAACCCGCCCTGCCTACTGTCCCGGCTTTACCACCACCGAACGTGTGTTCGGAACTACACTGTTGCAAGCAGCACCGAACCGGCGTGGCGCAGGGTCGCCTGGGCCCGGTGTCACACCCCGTCCGTAGGGTGCGGGGTCCACAGCGAGATGCGGCCGAGGAGCCGGGAAGGAGAGACGGGGATGGCGGGGATTGAGCGGGACAAGGCGCTCGAGGCGGCCCTCGGTCAGATCGAGAAGCAGTTCGGCAAGGGCTCGGTGATGCGGATGGGGGAGCATCTCGACATGCAGATCGAGTCGATCTCCACGGGCGCGATGTCACTCGACCTCGCTCTGGGGATCGGCGGCCTGCCGCGCGGGCGCGTCGTCGAGATCTTCGGCCCGGAATCCTCCGGCAAGTCCACGCTCGCGCTCCACGTCGTCGCCGAGGCGCAGCGGAACGGAGGTGTGTGCGCCTACATCGACGCCGAGCATGCCCTCGACCCGATCTACGCCGGGGCGATCGGCGTAGACGTCGACCAGCTCCTCATCTCCCAGCCCGACACCGGCGAGCAGGCACTCGAGATCGCCGACATGCTTATCCGCTCCGGAGCGATCGACGTCATCGTCATCGACTCGGTCGCCGCCCTGACGCCTCGTGCCGAGATCGAGGGCGAGATGGGGGACACCCACGTCGGCCTGCAGGCGCGGCTCATGTCGCAGGCCTTGCGCAAGTTGACTGGAACCCTCAGCAAGTCGAACACCATCGCCATCTTCATCAATCAGCTCCGCGAGAAGATCGGAGTGATGTGGGGGTCTCCCGAGACGACGCCCGGCGGGCGGGCGTTGAAGTTCTATGCCTCGGTCCGCCTCGATATCCGTCGGGTCGAGTCCATCAAGGACGGCGGGGAGGTGATCGGCAACCGCACGAGGGTCAAGGTGGTGAAGAACAAGGTCTCCAGCCCCTTCAAGTCCGCCGAATTCGACATCGTCTTCGGCAAGGGGATCAGCCGGGAGGGCACCATTCTCGATGTCGCCGTCGACCTCGGCATCGTCAAGAAGTCGGGCGCCTGGTACACCTACGAGGGTGAGCAGATCGGCCAAGGGCGTGAGAATGCCAAGCAGTTCCTCCGCGACAGCCCCGAGTTGACGGTCGAGATCGACGAGCGCATCCGCAACCACGGCAGGGATGTCCCACTCGACGTCCCGCTCGGGATGGGCGTCAGCGATGACGAGCCGATCACGCTCGAGTAGCGAG